>NZ_DANC01000061.1:2241-49621 GCF_002499755.1 Methanoculleus sp. UBA291
TCGCTCACGATTCGATTAGAAAGGTTGTGCAGGAAATCGTTGCGTTGATTGGCGATCATTTCATGACACCGGGCGAGTCTCTGGATCGCTTTCTGCTGATTCTTCGACTCTTTCACCTTCCGCGAAACTCGCTGCTGTAACACCTTCAGGCGCTGCAACGAGTTCTTCAAGTATCGGGGATTCTTGATCTTCTCTCCCGTGGAAAGGGTTGCGAAGTCCGTCAACCCGACATCGATACCAAGGGTAGTGTCCAGACAAAACGGCGAGGGGTCCGGTGCCGGCTGCCCATCGTCGACAAGGATGCTGACAAACCACTTCCTGGTTGTGGTTACAGAGACGATCGCGTACTTCATCTTCCCGGTGAACATCCGGTGGAAGATGGTTTTGATCTCACCGATCTTCGGGAGTTTAATCCGACGCCGCCCAAAGTCCACGGTATAATGCTGAGGCACCTGAAAGGACTGCACCGGATTCTTCTTCGACTTGAATCGAGGGAATCCCTTTTTCTCACGGAAGAACCGCGTGAAAGCGTTATCGAGGTTCTTGTTCGCGTTCTGAAGCGATTGGGAGTTGACCTCTTTGAGCCATGGATGCTCTTCTTTGAGGACAGGAAGACGGTTGTTCAGGTCATAGCAGGAGAGTTTTTTGCCTTCCTGTTCGTATGCCCGGATCTTCTGCTCCAGAGAATGGTTGTACACAAACCGACAGGCATGGATGTGTTTCATGAGCATTGCGGTCTGCTCACAGTTAGGGTACATCCGATACTTGTAGGCCTGGAGCATACAGGTATCTGTTGACCTTACAGGAATATATTGTTTTTGGTAATCCTCGGGAAACATGACGAAGGGCGACTCCGCTCCACGAAAGATGCTCGGCATCTTCCTGTCAGGAAACTTCCTGTGGAAGTTTCCGTGTCATCCCCGCACCTGTTGGGTGGGGTCTTCCCGCTCCGCCCCCTTCACCCCCGCAAGATAAACTCTCACGCAAAGATCGCGAAGTACGTGTCACGTTATCAGCGATATCAGGTCGTGTTTGGTGATGACGCCCTGCACCTTCCCCTTTTCGAGCACGACGATCGCGTGGTTATGATGGAGGAGATGGACGATCGTGTCGAGGGGCGCCGTGGGCGGGACCGTCGGGAATCCGGGTTCGATATAGTCTTGCACCACCTTTCGGTGCGTCTGGTGAAGCCCTCCGTCTTCCACGGCGTTCATGATGGCGGATTCGGATATGCACCCGACCGGCACCCCGTTCTCGAGCACCGGCAGCTGGGAGATGCCGTTCTGGCCCATGATCTCGACGGCTCGGCTGACGGGATCGTTCGGGGCGACGGAGAGCACAGGTGCGTTCATCACGTCGGCGGCCGTGATTATCGAGTGCTCCGCTGCCTGCAGGACCTCCACGATCTTTGCGAGCGTGCTCACCCTCGGGTCCACACTGCCCGCCTCGATCCGCGCGACCATTGACTGGCTGATCCCGGCCATGCGGGCAACATCCGCCTGTTTTAAGCCCATACGGAGTCGTTTCTCGCGTAATTCAGCCGGGGTAGGGATTTCCATATTTATTACTATAGGTAATTTTTTAATATATACCTTTGCTGATACATTATTCGGGTCCATATCGGGAAGGTGTTGACGACAGGCAACGGAAGGCACTTCTGCGGCTCATCGTCCCTTCCCGGACAGGTTGATATACCGAAAGGTCGCATGGGATGATATGACTGTAAACAAAGACGAGCAACAGGCCGTTCTCATGAAGGTCAGGGATGTTCTCTCGACCTACCACACCCTGGACGCCGTCCGGGACGAACTTGAGTCCCTTGGCTTCGATGTCCGGGCGGAGCACGGGGACGTCGTATCCATGGAGAATGCACCCGCCGAGATCTTCGTCCAGATCTCCATGAACGACCGGGGCGATATCGTCGATTCCCACGTCGTGACGTTTGACGAGATCGAACTCAAACCGAGGCAGGGTTCTCAACCGCCGTAACGGGCCACGTGCAATAGCAGGGAGTGGGAGGAGTAAGCCTCCTTCTGTTCAGTGCGGCATTCAGCTACGCGCCATACCCGGGCGGATACCAGACGATCCATCTGCCCTGTTCTGGCTTGCACCCGCAGGGATTCACCGTTTCATCGTCTCCCGCCGCTACGTTCAACGAGTTGCTTGCGCGGGGTTTCCGCGTTTCTCGCCCCCTTTGGGGGGCTCGGTCGTTTCATCACTGACGACGGGTCGTGTCGTTTCTGTGTCATTGCCGTGACTCTCGCCACCCGCACTTGCATGCGGCTGCGTGTCTGGCCGGTGGGAGGACTTTCCTCAGCGGCACAGGAATGTGCCACCGTCGGCCGCACTCTCCCTCTCCTAAGTAGTGTTGACCGTGAGAATATATAGCCGTACAGGTACCCTCCTCCAGCAGCCGGCACCGGCGTACCTTCTCCGTTGAGGTTCCCGGATCGACCGCGCGTATCCCCGGGGTCTGGATATGTTTATATACTTGATCCGGGGTCTTACCATTGGCGTTACCATGGGGGAAAGCAGGGCTCGTGCACATCTGGAACTAGCGGCAATCGTTACGGCGTTCGTTGCCGTAACAGCACTCTTCTCGTTTGTCTCGCTTGCGGCAAACGCGATGGAGGGCGGACCCGCTCCCGGTCCCGGCGCATACCCGGTCCTGCCTGCAGACGACCCGCATCTTGCCCCGGTCGGGGCAATCACGGGTTCTTCGTCGGTCCCCGAATCCTCCGGCACCTCCATCGATACCATCACCTTCCGCGTTGTCCATACCGGCGGGGGGAACGGACCCGTCGACCTTGCCCGGACCACCGTGACGGTCATGGCAGGTACCTATCTTGAGATCCTTACACAGTCCGGGGCCGCTTCTCCGGGACCGGGGACGTGGACGGCAACACCTCCCCGGGGCGACACCCTCCTTCTCGCCGGGGAGGACTGTGAGATCCGGCTTTGCCTCGACCGCCCCGTCTCTGCCGGTGAGGCTCTGACCGTCTGGGTGCGTCCCGAGGGCGGCGGACCCTGCTCGATCACCGGGCCGGTGGATACGGGCTCTTCCCGCTCCTGAGAAAGACTAAAAGTATTCAACATCATACGACCCATTTTGATGGAAATGCTGACCCCGGAAGAAGGCAGGACGGCTGTTCGCCTGGCACGCAGTGCCGTCGAGAAGGCCGTCAACGGCGAACGGACGACGCTGCCTGCTCTTCCCCCGGTCTTCGGGGAGAAGCGCGGCGTCTTCGTTACGATCAAGCGGGAGGGGTCCCTCCGCGGATGTATCGGCCTCCCGTACCCGATACGGCCGCTCGGCGACGCGATCGTCGAGGCGGCCGTGTCGGCCGCTCTTGAGGACCCCCGGTTTTTGCCGGTGTCGCGGTCGGAACTTGCCGACCTCGACCTTGAGGTGACGGTGCTCACCGTGCCCCGGCCGCTCGAATGCCCGCCGGAGGAGCGCCCCGGCTGTGTCGAGGTCGGGAAGCACGGCCTGATCGTCAGCGGTCTCGGGACAGGGGGCCTCCTCCTCCCGCAGGTCGCGACCGAGTACGGCTGGGACAGCCGGGAGTTCCTCGACCAGACCTGCATCAAGGCCGGACTCCGGCCCGGGTACTGGAAGCGCGACGATGTTGCCGTGCAGACGTTCGAGGGGCAGATATTTGAAGAGAAGGCGGTTTAATCCGAATGGCAATTACTTTTGAGGTCGTACACAAAGATATCGCCGGGAGGGTCGGGAAACTCAGGGTGAACGATAGAATCGTTCGGACACCCGCGCTCCTCCCCGTCGTCAACCCCCACCTCCCCCTGGTAACCCCCCGCGAGATGCAGGAGATGGGCGTCGAGGCCCTGATCACAAACGCCTACATCTTCCGGCGGAGCGCGGAATACCGCGACCGGGCGCTGGCGGAGGGGCTTCACTCGGTTCTCGACTTCGACGGGGTCGTCATGACCGACTCCGGCTCGTTCCAGCTCTCGGTCTACGGCGAGGTCGAGGTGAGCAACCGGGACACGCTCGAGTTCCAGCAGGCGATCGGGAGCGACATCGTCGTTCCCCTGGACATCCCAACCCCGTCGGACGCGAGCCGGGAGAGGGCGGCACGGGAACTTGCGGTCACCATGGACCGGATTCGTGAGGCCCAACAACTCTTCCCCGACGCAAACCTCGCCGGGCCGGTGCAGGGCGGCATCTTCACCGATCTCCGCGAGGAGGCCGGACGGGCCGTCCGGGACCTCAACTTCACCTTCGCTCCGATCGGGGCCGTGGTGCCGCTGATGGAGAACTACCGTTACCGGGACCTGGTAAAGGTCGTTCTCGCGGCAAAACGCGGTCTCTCCCCGGCGACCGCCGTCCACCTCTTCGGTGCAGGCCACCCGTCGATGTTCGCCCTCGCCGTCGCGATGGGCTGCGACCTCTTCGATTCTGCCGCATACGCCCTCTTTGCACGGGAAGGGCGCTACATCACCCCGCACGGGAGTTTCAAGATCGACGAACTCGCGGAACTGCCCTGCTCCTGCCGGGTCTGCCGCTCGATGACCGCCGACGAGCTCCGTACGTCCGGGGACCGGGAGCGGCTGCTCGCCCTCCATAACCTCTACGTCACCCTCGCGGAGATCGCCCGCATCCGGCAGGCGATCCAGGACGGGACGCTCTGGGAACTGGTCGACGAGCGGTGCCGGAGTCACCCGCGCCTGCTCGACGGCTACCGGGAACTCCTCGCCCACGCATCAACGCTCGCGCGCGACGACCCCGTCTCCAAGCGCCGGTTCTTCTACCGGGGATCGGAGACCTGCCGGAGGACGGAGGTGCTCCGGTTCCGCGAGGTCATCCCCCGCATCCCTCTCGGCGACCGTGTGCTGGTCTCGTTCGACGGGCGGGAGGTTCCGGGGTTCGATACGGTGCTGAACTTCAAGCCGCCCTTCGGGCCGTACCCCGCCGAGCTTGCGGAGACCTTCCCCATTGGACAGAGCGAGGTCCCGGAGTGGGACGACGACATGGTCAGGTCGGGGTGCGCCGGCATCCGGGCCCTGATGAAGGCCCACCCGGAGAAGCGGTTCGTCGTCCTGTGCGGCGAAGCGTGGGCTCGCCTCGTCAGCGAGGAGGTCCCCGATGCGGAGGTGGTATCGTGAGCCGGTATGAGGCGGAGAGGCGCGACGGCCTTGCACGGATCGGGACCTATGAAGAGGGAGAGGAGAGGGTCTCCCTCCCCGCCGCCCTCGATGTGGACGGCCTCTTTCCGGCGCTCAACAGGCGCCCCCTCTCAAACGTCCCGCTCGCGATAGACCCGGCGTTCGTCGAGAACTATTTTTCCCCCGGGGAGGGGCAGCCGGTGACCGTCCACCCGCTCGCCGCTTCGGCGGAGTCGGGCGACTGTGTCATGGTCGCAAACTGGCATACGGCGCAGAAGAACCCCCGGAATTACGCGATGTGGCTGGCGGCTCTCAAAGAGAGCGTCCCGCCGGACACCGCGTGGTACGCCCCGGCTGCGGCGCTCCCTTCGACCGCCTGCCTCCTCGTCTACTCGGGCTTCGACCTCTTCGACTACCGGGCCGTCGACCTTGCATCCGCACGGAAAATGTTCTGCCTTCCGGAAGGCGAGTTTCCCGCCTCGATCATGAAGACGGGAGTCTGCGGGTGCGAGGGGTGCCGGGCCGGCGACCTCGCGCGGCACAACCGTCTCGCGCTCGACCGCGAGATCGCCCTTGTGCGGCACTATATCGAGGCGGGAAGGCTCCGGGAGCTTGTGGAATCGCGGTGCCGGGCGGCCGCCGAACAGGTGGGCATCCTCCGGTTCCTCGACCGGAACTACGCTTTTATGGAGCGCTTCCTCCCGGTGGCGCGGGGGGTGCCGATGCGTGCCAACACCGCCGAGTCGCAGAACCGCTCAGAGATCCGGCGGTTCGCCGACCGGGTGATCGAGCGGTTCGTCCCGACCCGGACCGACGTCGCGGTCCTCCTCCCCTGCTCGGCGCGGAAGCCCTACTCGCTCTCACGGAGCCACCGGCTCTTTATGAACACGGTGGACCGGCGGGCGCACGAACTGATCGTCACCTCGCCGCTCGGCCTCGTTCCCCGGGAACTGGAGCGGGTCTACCCGGCGGGGCACTACGACGTGCCGGTGACCGGCTATTGGGACCGCGAGGAGTGCGCCTTCATCGCCGATATCCTCGCCCGCTACTTCGCGGCGCACCCCTACCGCCGGGTGATCGCCCACCTTGAGGGTGGGGCGCTCACGGTTGCGGAGATGGCGGCGGAGGCTTCGGGGATTGACCTTGAGGTGACCTGTCAGGGGCACCCGACGGCGCCGGGCTCCCTCCGGGCCCTTAATGACGCTCTCGCGGGCGAACGCCGGGTTCAGACCGATACCGTCCGGGGCACGGTATCCTGGCAGTTCGGAACCGAGATCAACACGAAGGGCCTCCAGGTCCGGGGCAGGAGCATGCAGATGGCGGTCCTCCGCGGAAAGCAGCAACTCTTCAGCATCGATTCCGGGACCGGGCTCTTCCGTCCGACGTTCGAGGGGTGGGACCTGATACCGGAGGGCTACCGGGTCCGGATAGATGCATTCGTGCCGCAGGGCGACATCCTTGCCCCGGGAGTCACGGGATGCGACCCCGGGATACGGGAGGGCGATGAGGTGCTCGTGGAAGGGCCGCTCGCGGTCGCCACCGGGCGTGCGATGATGGGGGCGGACGAGATGCGCCGGTCAAAGCGCGGGGTTGCGGTGAAGGTCCGGAAGGTGAAGAAGGCAGGAGAATAGGTGATCTTCCTCCGGGTTCACACTCTCAGGCTCATTGCGAAACGCCATCTTTGGCGTCCATGACACTCAAGTTCACATTGGTTGCGTGAACTACCCCGCGCCTTTTGGGCGGGGCTTCCTGCTTCATTCTCCCTCTATCGAGATAAACCTGAGCACGGATTTTCACCTGATATCGCGCTTGGGGGGTAGGGACAATGGGGAGTGCGATGGGCGAAACGCCCGGAGTTCGAGAAGAACAAAGTTCTTCGAGGGGGGATGCTCCCCCTCCCCGTCAGCCCCTCCTCCCCTAATGACGATTGCCACCACGGGTCCACTATGTCGGGCTTGTGGCTTGTCATAGTTACAATTCCGGGCAACTAGGTGAATACCAACCTTATCCCGCCCGCCACGCAAACCTCAACCAAGAAAAAAAAGGGCAGGCTCTCCTGCCACAACTGTCCGAGCCTTTACTTCTTCGGGACGAGTTTCACCGCCGTCCCGTAGGCGAGGAGTTCCGCCGCGGTCGACATCGTCTGGGACGTCGTGAACCGGATGTTCACCACCGCGTCGGCCCCGAGATCGTGCGCGGCGTTGACCATCCGGTTGTACGACTCGGTTCGGGCATCAGAGAGCATCGAGGTGTACTCCTGAAGTTCGCCGCCGACGACGCTCTTTAAGCCGGCCATAACGTCTTTTCCGATATTCTTCGTCCGTACCGTATTGCCGAAGACCACACCGAGGATCTCCCCGATGGCGTAGCCCGGGACTTCTGCAGTCGTCGTAAGTATCATGTTCGCTTACTCCTTGATGGCTTCGAGGGTCTCCTCGCGCCCCCGCCATATGATCAGTGCAAGGCCGATCACGATGAACGGGATGCCGAAGATAGGGACAATCAATGCGAGCACCGCACCGATGATGATCAGTGCAATCCCCCAGCATACCGGACTCCGCATACATAGCCGTGCGACGGACGTGATGATAATCGTTCGTGTTTCCGCCCCGGATATCTATGTGCCCTCTCAATATCGAGTCCGGTTCGGCAGCGATCGGCGGCGGTCAGGCGCGGGGGAGATGCAGTAAAGAGGCTGGAGGCACAATAAGTATGAAATGTTCGGATGTGTCTCGATGTTACGATCGACCAGCACCATCAGGAGTGAAGCAGTTGTATAAGGTGGAATCAGCGACCATACTCGCCGACCGGGTATATGAATACTGGATCCGCGCGCCGCAGGTGGCCCGGCACGTGCGGGCGGGGCAGTTCCTCATCCTGCGCCTGCACGAAGCGGGCGAGCGGATACCGCTTACCATCTCGGCCGTCAGGGGAGACGCCGTCCGGGTGATCTTTATGGCCGTCGGCAAGACAACCCAGGAACTTGCGACGCTCCGGGCCGGGGACAGCATCACGGACGTCGCGGGACCGCTCGGAAAGCCGAGCGAGATCGCCAACTACGGCACCTGTTGCGTCATCGGCGGCGGTGTCGGGATCGCGAGCACGCCTCTCATCGCAAAGGAACTAAAAAGTGCGGGCAATCGCGTCATCGGGATCATCGGGGCGCGGAGCGCCGATCTCCTCATCCTCGAGGACGAGATGCGGGAGATCTGCGGCGAACTCTACATCACGACCGACGACGGGAGCAAGGGCGTTCACGGGTTTGCAAGCGACGTCCTGAAGAAACTGCTCGAAGAGAGAACGATCGACCGGGTCTGGATCATCGGCCCCGCCATCATGATGAAGGTCACCTCCGGCGTGACGGTGCCCTACGGCGTGAAGACTTACGTGAGCCTCAACCCGATCATGGTCGACGGGACGGGGATGTGCGGCTCCTGCCGGGTGACCGTCGGCGGGGAGACGAAGTTCGCCTGCGTCGACGGTCCCGAGTTCGACGCTCACCAGGTCGACTTTGTCGAATTGATGCAGCGGCAGCGGATCTACACCGAGCAGGAGAAGGTCTCGCTTGAGCGGTTTGCCGAACACCAGTGCCGGTGCGGCGAAGGAGGCGGCCGCCATGAGTGACCGGCCGGCCGAGGTCCGGGTCCACGATTTCGGCGAGGTGGATACCGGCCTCTCCGTCACCGAGGCCATCACCGAGGCGGAACGCTGCCTGCAGTGCAGGAAACCGCTCTGTGTAAGGGGCTGCCCGGTCTGCATCGACATCCCCGCATTCGTCCGCGAGGTCGCGAACGGCAACTTCCCCGCCGCCGCGCGGGCGCTCAAGGAGCAGAACATGCTCCCCGCCATCTGCGGACGGGTCTGTCCGCAGGAGAGCCAGTGCGAGGGGACCTGCATCCTCGGCAACAAGGAGACCCCGATCCGGATCGGAGCGCTTGAGCGGTTCGTGGCCGACTGGGAGCGGGAGAACGGGCCAGAACTCCCAGAGGTGGCGAAGTCGACCGGGAAGCGGGTGGCGGTCGTGGGCTCCGGGCCTGCCGGGCTGACGGCCGCGGCCGAGCTCGCGCGTGCCGGCCACGCCGTCACGATCTTCGAGTCGCTCCACGAGGCCGGGGGTGTCCTGACCTACGGCATCCCCGCGTTCCGGCTGCCGAAAGACGTCGTTAAAGCGGAACTCGACCAGGTGCTCGCCCTCGGCGTCCGGCTGAAGAAGAACCACCTTGTGGGGAGGAGCGTCAGCGTGGACGAACTCCTCGGCTACGACGCGGTCTTCCTCGCGACCGGGGCGGGGCTTCCCGCGTTTATGTGCATCCCCGGGGAGAACTTAAACGGCGTCTACTCGGCAAACGAGTTCCTGACAAGGGTGAACCTGATGCACGCCGATGCGTTCCCGGAGTTCGACACGCCGGTCATGCACGGGGGGCGCGTCGCGGTGATCGGCGGCGGCAACGTGGCGATGGACTCCGCACGGGTGGCGCGCCGCCTGGGGGCGAAGGTCTCCCTGATCTACCGGAGGGGCGAGGAGGAGATGCCGGCGCGGAGGGCCGAGATCGAGCACGCAAAGGAAGAAGGGATCGAGTTTTTCACCTGCACGAACCCGACCCGGGTCTTCGGCGAGCAGTGCTGCGTCACCGGGATCGAGTGCGTGCGGATGTCCCTCTGCGGCATCGATGCGAGCGGCCGCCGGTCCCCGGAGTTAATCGAGGGGAGTGAGTTCACCCTCGACGTGGATATGGTGGTCCAGGCGATCGGGACGAGCCCGAACCCGCTCCTCGTCTCCCTGATCCCGGGACTCGAGCGCGGCCGGAGAGGCAACGTCGTCGTCGACGAGAACGGCCGAACGTCCATCCCCCACGTTTACGCCGGCGGGGATATCGCCACCGGCGCGGCGACGGTGATCGAGGCGATGGGCACGGCAAAGCGCGCGGCGGCGGCGATCAACGCGATGCTGAAGGAAGAGTGAACTCTTTTTCCGGGGTGAGCCAGGGTCGGCCCATTCCCCATCCTGACATTTGCGAACAATTCGTGGAGAGCAGGGAACCGGATCAACCGTCCCCTCTGCACCGGAATGCAACCGCGAGGAGGTTCGACCCGATCAGCGGCAACCCGGCTGCCCAGTAGAGGGTGATGAGCCCGCTCCAGGGATGAAGAGTGGGTGACGGCGAAAGAACGGTATCCTTTACGATACAGGCGAAGATGACGGCGACAAAGATCGTAACGCCCGCGATCGCCCGAAGAGGGACGGGCGCCTTCGCCTTCAGGCGTTCCGGGAGAAGATGAACGAAGGCCAGGGACGCCGGAGACAGCGCGGCAAGCAGGCCGATCCAGACGACCTCGATCCCGCTCACCGGGTCCGAAAGGAACGAGTTCCCATCGGGATAGAGCAGGAGACTCACGATACCGAGGGCGAAGACGGTGCCCGGGAGCAGCAGGTCGAAATACCGTGGTCCGGTCTCCTCCCGTGCTGCCGAGATGAACAGGAGGAGACCGAGAAGGGAGATTCCGCTCAATACGAATGTTGCTGCAGTAAGCCCGGTGAACAGGGCGACCCAGAGGAAAAAGAAGATGGTTGAAGTACACGCAAGCGATATGCTGCAGAGGGGTAGTTTCATCATACGGCCTCGAATCTCCGGCGGTTCACCCGACATGGAGCGCAAACCTATCTCCTGCCTCCGGGCAGTGACGGGGTTCGCACGGCCCGGATTGGACGAACCTCCGTGGTAATTACAGGCAGTGTACCCCTTTGCAAGACTACAATATATACTAATCGATTTTAGTATATAGTTATATTTAGTTCAAAACTGAAGACGCGTTCTCCTGCAGAAGGTCTGCCCGTCCCTCCGGCCCTATCGCCGCCTCCGGTACAGGGCGAAACCCATCCCGACGCCAAGAGCCGCAAAGACCGCTCCAAACCCCGGCGTCGTCGTCCGGAGCGACTGCCCGGGCGCCAGGTCCGAGGGGACCTGCGCGACGTTCGTCTCCTGACCGGCCCGAACGGTGATCTCCCAGACGATCTGGTCGTTGCCGTAGACTTTCAGCACGACGTTCTCGACGCGGGCGTCCAGGGACTGTCCGGAGAGGGCCTGCGCCTCCGCTTCGGCTCTCCCGACCGTGAGGTTCTCCTCCGAGACGTAGGTGGTGGAGACGATCTCTCCTCCCGATAGGTCGACGATGTACTCCGTGAACACGCCGGTATCGTTGATGAAGTAGACCTGCGTCCGCGAGGATCTGGTCGTAATCTCCTCATAGCGGTTCGGGGACTGATTTTCGACGTAAGAGCGCAGCTCTTCGTCGTTGCTGAGCGCCGGGTACTTCGCAAAGATTTCCGGAAACCGGAGCTCCGCGGCCAGGGGCAGCGCCTCGTCGCAGCCGATGATCCAGACGCGCTCGATAGACGGTTCGCCGCCGTGTTCATCGGCACCAATCTTGTTTAAGTAGACGAGCTGTTCTTCGCAGGCGTTCGCCGGCACGATATACACGTATTTGTGGGTGTGATTGTAAATACCCTCATGCCACCAGATCTCCCCGTGTTCGGCTATGAACGTGGTGATCGTCTCGTTGGTCTTCGCGTTCGGGTGGACCAGAAACAGAATACCCGTCTGGTTCCCCTGTCCGGGGAGGGGCGTCACGACTGCGCCTGCAGGGATGTTGCAGACGATCATCGCAACGGTGAGACCGAGCACCAGAAGGACAATACCTTTCGAAATAAAAATGGGTTAGTTGTACCTCGGAACCTCTCCGAGGAGAATCTGTGTTCTGAAATCTTCGTACCTGAGAATGCCATCGCCGGTTGGGTCGTTTGGATCCTGTGTATAATAGGAGTCATCGGCGTCACCGTAGATGGTAATGCTGATGTGAGTGTTTCCATCCGCCCTGTAAACCTGGGGATTGTCAAATACATTCAATGTCGGATCCGAGTGGATCCAGGCATTTCCGTTCCACGATTCTGCAATAGCATGCCCCGTTATATTACCGGAAGGCAGCCTCATGGTGAACGATAAGAACCGTGTCGGGATACCCAGCGCCCGGGCGAAGGCGGTATACAGGGTTCCATACTCATCGCAGACCCCCAGATACTTTCCGTTTATGGGAGACGGATGGTCCATCAGATACAGGTCGGAGAATATGTATTCAATATACGGGTCTTCGTATGTGTAATTCATGGCCCCATTGACATACTGCGTTATCGCATATGCGGACTGATACGGCTCTGTCGTATCATCAGCCGCCTGCGCTGCTTCAAGTAGCACTCTATATCCCTCACTGAATGGGAAATGATATAGATCACTTGTCTCAAGGTTTTCTCCGCCGTCAGGATCGAAGAGATGCGACGCATCGTTGTTATACTTCTCTATGGCATCGATCGGCATTCTTGCCATCCACGACGTAAGGCCGGTCGGATCAACTCTGATCTCGACTGCCATCGGTTTTATTCCGATGGAACTATGCTGTGGGAGAACCTCGAATGGAACTGTCACAGTGAGGTCCGCCCCCGCTGCAAGATCCGAAAAGGGCACACCACACCCATATCCATCCTTAAGCGACCAGAGGATGACCATCCCGCTCGCTGCAGAAGAAGCATAGTTATGGATCGTGATCTCGTGGTAGACAAACGTGTCCTGCGTCCAGTACCAGGAGATAGTTCCCTGGGTCATTCTCACGTCCGGCATTAAATCCCTGGTACCGAGGTCGCTGCTCTCGGTTTGCAGCGTCAATGATACTTTACCGGGAGAGGTTGGAACCACGTCTGCATCGACCACCTGGAATTCTGGTACCCTCTTCGGATCCAGAATGATTACTCCTGGGTGCTGCCGTGCGATCTCCTCAGTGATCGGAACCCTCTGCGGGGTTTCAATGACCGGAGTATACTTCGACATATCTCTCGGCTCAACTCACTGGTCGAACGTATCGAACCAGCCCCTTGATTCATTCTCCGCACTCACAACCGGCACCATCGTTCCGCTCACCAGCAATGCAGCGAGGAGTATGGAAAGTGCCCGCGTTCCAATAGTTTCTTTCATCTGTTTGCCTCCTATAACGTCCCCGGAGGCAGAAGAGGCAACAACCTTAAGTACATTGAATGCAGACTACTCCTCTGCCTTCTGGGCTGTAGGGGGTTCATCCGGCCTTGGACAGATAGGGTGAACCTCCGCCATTCTGCGAACGCCATTTCCGGCATCCGCATAGGGACGTAGACGTCAGTCTATTTATCTCTTCTGTCAAACCTCTCTACACATCCGCCGGTTGTTCGCAAAAGTGAGGTGATCGAACCCGCCCTCGGGAGCGCGGGCACAGGAGCGAGGCCGTTCTTGCGGCGAGGCAGGCTGTGCAAGATACAGAACCGGGGCCGGCCGATCCGCTCCGGGCGGCTACCTCCGGCTCCGGTATTCTTCATTTATCCCCAGAAGATCATCCAGACCCCGAATCCTATCAAAAGAATCCCGCTTCCCGCTCGAATTATATCCCTGTATTCTCGTATCCTGCTTGACGAGGCGTATCCCCCGAGGACCCCGACGCCGAGAAACGGCGTGAGCACCCCTGCCCCGAAGACCAGCAGGAGTGATAGATCCTGCACGGTGCCGTCGATCAGGATTCTGTTCAGCAGGACGAGGAGCATCGGTGCGGCGCACGGGGCCTTGACAATCGAAAATATCATGCCCAGAACGAACAACCCGACAAGGGTGGTCGCGTGCTTCCGTATGGATGACCGGACATAGTTGTCTGTGGAGACCGGGAGCCTGATCAACCCGAGCAGGTTCACCCCGGCGAGTATCGTGATCAGCCCTGCCGCAACGGCGAGGTACGGACCGAAACCACCAAGGGACATCCCCGCCAGCAGGAAACAGCATCCCATGACGATATATGCGGCGACCAGCCCCAGGCCGAATATCAACGAGTTCAGGAGACTGCTTCTCAAACCCTTTCCCGACCCGGTGACGTACACCAGTATGAATCCGAGTATTGCCATCAGGCAGGGCGAGAAGCCGGAAAAGAGGCCCAGGGAGTACGCAAGCGGGATATCCCAGTTTATCGGCGGGGAGTTCTCCTGCGGCTCAGCGCCGGCAAGGGACTGCTCAATCGCCTCCCTGAGGTTCTCCTCGGTGATCGCTTCCTTGGGGATCTTGAAGGTGCCGTCCACGACCACGGCCGGGACTTCGAGAAATGCGTATGCGTTCCATCGCTCCCAGCCGTCCACGGTCTCGACGTCGATCCATTCGATCGCGAGGACCCCGTCGTAGGCACCTTCCAGGTCCGCGATCAGCGGATCGGTGAGCTCGCAGTCCGGGCACCGGTCCATGTGGTAGTATTCAAGGGAGACCGTTGAGGCCGCGGCTGCAGGAATGCACAGGACGCAAGCAACCACCAGTATAGCGATTGCATATAGGGCTTTCATATGCACGGCCTTCATGACACTGAGGATCTCTGTTTTATCTAAATGCTGTTCAGTCCGAGATCAATCGAGAGTCGTTTCTTCTATAATTTCTCTCCTAAACAATTGTGAACGCTTCTTAGGATCATTTGGCACATCGCATTGATTCAGCGATCTTGATCATCTCTCTTTCATCCAGTTGACCGATTATCGCAACCTCTATCTGATTGCAGTTGAACTTCAGGAGAATATTTCCGCCAAAGTGCTTGACAATCTCCTTACCATCGTACGATTGAACGGTGGAATCCGTATTAGAGACCTGCTTCATCTCGGACGGTGTTTGAGTAATTATGAGAGTGCGGCTTCCGTTTGTATAAAGTAATGAAATACTGTCCGAAGTGTTGGTTTGGGTCAGAGAGGCGCCAGAGAAGAGATAATTAGAAGTGTATGATGGTAACGGAATTGGGAAATCTACTTTTTCTTGCACTTCCTCTATGGAAATGAGATCGTACATCTCAGGCAAGGTACTTCCGTTCGTTGCGACAAATGGCAGAGATATGATGAAATCGTTATCATCTACTCCGACATCGAATGAAATGTTTTCGTACTGGATAAACGATCGATAGTCTCCATAGTCGTTACTAACCCTGACTGGAATCAGTCGTTCTTGTTCTATCCAGATCGTTCTTTCTGGTAAAACGCTACTGTTTTCCGGGACTGCTTCAATGACATAACACAGTCTATCAGATTGGGTTTCAGTGCCAGTTAATTCCAGCCGGTACGATCGCATTACTTCCTGCAGCATCTGACCGTAATCACAGTCCGGCAACTTCGCCGAATCAGAACTATAATGCTCTACTACCGTGTTTTCTGCTAAGTCAAGAGTCCAGACGTTCTTTCCGTCCGAAATAGTTTCAATCCTGGATTCAAAATCCGTCAACTTAAATTTATTCGGCTTTTTCAGGACATAATCTTTATATTCGATATATTCGGCTCCAGAAAAAACGGTAGTAATGGCTACACTCTCTGTCATATCATCGATTGCCTCATACCTGGCCAGACTACGATTGACAATCTCATCGGCTGTCAACTCGCCGGAGGTCTCAACACATCCTGGCACGATGGTGAGAAGAGTGAGGAATAAACAGAAAATAATCCTTTTTTTTAACATAGTGGCTCCTCCGCCATCACAACAGCGGCGGGTGTCCATAATAATTCCACAAGAACCCCATAACAGCAAATAAAGCAGAGACCATGATCGCGAACAAACGTGTAGCGCGAGGACTGAGATTTGCAGCAGCAAATTTGGCGGTGGTGTATCGTGAGAGCGTGACCAGGAGAATCAGGGGGATTACGGCCAGCCCAAGCAGTATCGATGATAACAGGTGTGCCGGATCGATGTATCCCGGATACCAGATCAGAGCGCCGAACCGGATAACCGTAGCGGCTATAAAAAGGACCAAAAAAGTAAAAAAGAGTTTGAGTGATCTCAGCATAACCCGGCTCCTTCACATGCCTGCTGTGCGCCCCAGTTGCAGGCTCCGTGAGCTACGAAGAAATCACATGCGAGCGCGCAAGCTCCAGCACAACCAACAATGATCAGCGGATGCGTGGGCTTGATACAAAGATTAGTACAGCCAACCACACATCCTGAATCTGCAATGAATCCGCATATTCTAGAAAATGCGTACAGACAGAACTCACAGACAAGGCCATCATCATCTTCTGTCAGGCCCGCGACAGCAGGGTCATATCTGAGATATGAGATCATGCCATCGTGTGCAACAAATGCTCGCGCCTCGCTCCCGAGTTCGTTGCTGGCAAACACCAGAAATGCTTTTTCATCGGATGCTTCCTTGATGAAGGGCATTGTTACAAGGGTGGTGGTTACGGTCATACTTTCGTTCGTTGTAACACCTTTAATTGCCTGAATCTGCTCTGTGGAGAGAATAAACCCATCATCGAGCAATCCATCACGCAGATGCTGAACGGCAGTATCCGAAAGGGCCTGTGCAATTGCAGCGTTTTTTGTATCTCCAGTGAGCTCATCTGCACTCACTACAATATTGGAGTCGTCCACAGCTCCACTGCTCTCGGTAAACGAGTAACCGGTGCAGTTTCCCGGTTCAAGGGGGTTGCACGCCATCACCGGCACAACACCCGCGCTCACCAGCAGTACAGCGAAGAGCGCGGAGAGGGCCCGCATTCCAATATTTCCGTTCATTTACTTTCCTCCTGTAACATCCCCGGAGGCAAAAGAAGCGTAACTTTAAGTACATGGAATGCAAAGCTACTTTTCGCCTTCGGGTAGTGGGGGGGCTCGCCCGGCCTTGGACGGATTGGGCGAGCCTCCGCAATTTTGCCTGCAATCCACGACCTGACCATTACCGGGCAGGTCGTCCGACGGGCTACAGACGGTTTACCCTTTAGAAGTCCCTCACCATATACTTTTCGATCCCAAAATCGCTATAATCCCATGAATATTCATGGGTCGGAATGAGCAATCGAACGCAACCCCGCAAAAGAGACTCAGCTCTCTCCCTTTCACCGCTCCGCCACACCTTGAATGTGACGCTTCCGGTTAAGCCCCGCGCGAATGACCGCCCCCAACAAGAGTTCATCGGCCGCGTCGAGGCGCGGGGGACCACCACGTACCGGGGGCGGCGTGTATCCTGCCGCGATCACCGGAGATGAGAGCACGACGATTGCCGCTGCACTCCCCCGGGCGATAGAGGGAGGACAGGCGGGACACCGCAGATGGCGGGGTTTGCCTCGCACCGGTGCGCTTCCGGGCCGCGCCCGGCACCATCGGCCGTCGCTGTATCTCCCATTTCCGCCCATACCTGTGTATAGTGCTGGATAGACGAGCAAACAAGGGGAGCCCGGAAAAGAACAGATCACAAAGTATATAATGTCAACCAATGATTGTTGACATATGTCGCTCCCCCTGAACGACAGGCAGTTTGCATTCTGGCGCCTCCGCCGCACCGGCCTCCCCAATGTCGGTATCGCGAACCGCTTCAGCATATCCCGCCAGGCGGTCTCGAAGGCGCTGCTTGCTATGGACAGGAAGGTCGAGGAGACGCTTCTAGAGATGGCGCACGCAAACCAGATCGAAGTCGAGAGCCTGAACGCGGAGAAGGGGGTCCTCTTCGGGCGCTCCGTCCCCTTCGATGCCGCCGCTATCGTCTTCGTATCGGCAGACCGCGGTGTGCAGGTCTGGTACGAACACGAGGGCGACTGCGGCGCGTGCCCCAGGTACGCCCGGTGCATCGAACTCCTCTGGGACTACGCGGACGAACTGGGTATCGCGCTTACAAAGACCGACGACCCAACCCGTATGGCCGATGAACTCTTTGCAAAACTCCGGGAGATCGTATGATGTCTCTCGTGGAGACGATACGAGCCTACCTGGGCTGGTGCCCCGCAGAGGAGCCAGTGCAGGCGCACCGGCAGATGCAGCAGCAGGGGTCCGGCATGCGCGGGGAGCCCCCGCATAACGGCCGACGGCGCGTCGGCGGTGTAGGTATGAAGATTGATTCTATTGCCAAAGAAGAGTTGTGGCGTTCAGTTGCAACCTTTGGAGTCTCGCTTATCGTCACTGCTTTCATCATCACAACAGACTACCTCCCATTGCCACCGTTTTTGCTCTTACCCCTGCCATTGATGATCGCTGCAGTAGTCGCCTGCGTCACGGTGTGGTATAGACGAAAGGAGCGGCTGACCGACCCCAACCCCATAAGCATCCTCCGTCACGCCCTCCGGTTAAGAGATCACAGAGAAGGGGAAAAACGGCAGGGAAGAGCTGTCATCGATAAGGCGGTCGATATCGCCCTTCTCGTCACGGTCTTCCTGATCTACCTCTACGCGTCCCTTGCATACTCCATCAACCAGGTACTCTGGCTCCCCGTCCTTCTCATCATCGCCGCGCTGCTCGGGCGGATCGTCTTCACCGACGGCGGCGAGCGCCGCATCACCTTCGCGCGATCGGTTGTCTTCTACCTCGGAGCAGCCGCGATCGTTGTTCTGCGCTACCTGGCACTGGGGTATCCCGTTCTCCCCCTCCTTCAGGGAATCGCACTCATCGGCGTTGTTACTCATCCCAGCCTCTACATCTGGGAACGGCGGCGCACACCGGAGGGAACGGGTCGATGATAGTCCATGGAGCGATTGATCTGCTCTGCACACTCGTTCGGGACAGATCCGGTGTGGAAATCCACAACGAACCCCCTTTGACGGATATGACAGCGGACGGACAGAAACTCCGGGAGGTCGTGTGATGTCTCTCGTGGAGACGATACGGGCCTACCTGGGCTGGTGTCCCATGCAGGGGGCGATGCGGACGAATCTGCCGGTGCGGCCGGGCATGACCGCGGCACCGGACCGGGCCCGGGTGGCGGATGAGAAGAGCATTTTCGTCAGTCGATCCTGTGGCCGGCACGGCCTCATAAGCGTTTTAGGACAACCTTTAGGAGAAATGTCGCTGTTGCGCCGGAACGGCGATAGTCAGGTCGCCTTTTGCTTAGCCGCTGGCCCTCCTCCCCCCGTGAACACCGGAAGAGCACGATATCACAACTCTTTACTCCCCGGCCGTCTCTAACTCCGGTACGTGCCGCAGCAAAGAGCCCCCATGCCCCTCCCCGATACCGTCCAGCGCCGGACCGTCCTCATCATCGCCACCCTCGCCACGTTCATCACCCCGTTCATGAGCTCGGCGGTGAACATCGCGCTCCCGTCCATCGCCGCCGAGTTCGCCCTGGACGCTGTCACGCTCAGTTTCGTAGCCTCGTCCTATCTCCTTGCGACCGCGATCTTCCTCGTCCCGTTCGGTCGGTTGGCCGACATCTACGGGCGCAAACGAGTATTTTCCCTCGGTGTGATCGTCTTCGCCTCCTCAGCCCTGCTCTCTGCGCTCGCGACATCAGGGCTCGCCCTCATCCTCTTTCGGTTCCTCGAGGGTATTGGAAGCGCCATGATCTACAGCACCAGCGTCGCCATGATCACCTCGGTCTTCCCGCTCGAGGAGCGCGGGAGGGCGCTCGGGATCAACGTCACCGCCGTCTACGTCGGCCTCTCCATCGGGCCGTTGATCGGCGGCTTCCTCACCGAACTCCTCACCTGGCGGAGCATCTTCCTCGTCCACATCCCGCTCGATATCTACATCGTCTACAGCATCCGCCGGCACCTTGCCGGGGAATGGGCCGACGCCCGCGGAGAGCGGCTGGACATCGTCGGTTCGGTCTTCTACGGCGCGATGCTTCTTTCCGTGATGTACGGGTTTTCGCGCCTTCCGGAGCCTGCCGGCATTGCAGCCATCGTTATCGGCGCGGCGCTCTTTGCGGTCTTTTACACCTGGGAGGTGCGGGTGGAAAACCCGGTCATCGACATACGGCTCCTCGCGTCGAACCGGGCGTTCACCTTCTCCAACCTCGCCGCCCTGATCAACTACAGTGCGACGTTTGCCATCGGGTTCCTCCTCTCCCTCTACCTCCAGGTGGTCCGGGGGCTCGACCCCGGCGCCGCGGGACTCGTCCTGATCACGCAGCCGGTCGTCCAGGCGCTCTTCGCCGCCCCGGCCGGGAGGCTCTCCGACCGGGTGGAGCCCCGCTACATCGCTTCGGCAGGGATGGGGCTTGTCGCCGTCGGCCTCGCTCTCCTCGCGCTCCTGACCCCTATAACCCCGATGGCCTACATCATTGCGGTCCTCGCTCTCCTCGGATTCGGGTTCGCCCTCTTCTCCCCCCCGAACACGAACGCCGTCATGAGTTCGGTCGACCGGTCCCTCTACGGCCTCGCTTCCGGTATGCTCGCCACCATGCGGACGACCGGGATGATGTTCTCGCTCGGGATCGCCACCGTCATGTTTGCCGTCTTCATCGGCACCTCCCAGATCGGGCCGGAGGTCCGGGGACCTTTCATGACGAGTTTCCGGGTGGCGTTCACCGTCTTCGCTGCCCTCTGCATCCTGGGTGTCTTCGCCTCGTTCTCCCGCGGAAAGGTGAGGTAATGACCGCGCCGTCCTGTGGGGCCCCGTTCATCTCAACAGAGTCAAAAATTGCTTAATCTTTCTGCCCGCCTGCTTCGCCTACCCGATCAACTTCACCAGCCCGTGCCGGGGTTCGAGCACCTCGCCGCCGCGTTTCAGCTGTTCGAGGGTATGCTCGACCTTGTCGCGGGAGAAGCCTTGCTGCACCAGGATATCGACGACCTCCTCGACCTTTGCCTGGCCGCCGGAGTCGCCGGAGACGTTCCGGATCGCCTCCTTGACCGACCGGATGATGTCCCGTTGCGACTTCGTGACCCCGGTCACGAGTTTATCGATATCGAAGCTCCCGCTCTCGGCGTCGTAGGCGACCTGCCGGAGACAGGCGTCCACGATCTTCAGGATCCGTTCGGCATCCTCGGTATCGACGGTGTTTGAGAGGCGCATCCGGGCGCTCGCCTCCGCAAGCCGCACCAGCGCCTCCAGCTGCCGTGCAGTGACCGGAACGGGCTTGTCTCCGCTTGCATGGCTCCTCAGGCGCATGTAGTAGTTGATCAGCGCCCCCTGCGCCCCCTCGCTTAAGATGGGGAAACAGGTCCGTTTCGCGTAAGCGATGTACTTCCGGAGGAGCGTCGGGTCGACGTCGGGGGTGACCGGCGCAAGCGCACGCTCGATATACGCATCGTCGACGTCCGGCAGCGGCGTATGTCCGTGCTGCTGGATCAACTCGCCGACGCTGTGAGTCTTGATGATGTGCTGCGCGATCGCCGCGTCCCGCTCGGCCTCGGGCTGGTCGGTCATCACGAAGATGAGGTCGAACCGCGAGAGGAGGGAGGGCGGCATATCGATCTGCTCGCCGATCGGGACGAACTGGTCGAACCGCCCCAGTTTCGGGTTCGCCGCACCGAGAAGCGCACACCGGGACTTCAGAGTCGCGGTGATCCCGGCTTTTGCGACCGAGATCGAGTTGCCGCACCAGACCGGGATGCCGTTTCGCCGGACGTAGAGGGTGTGGTTCGGGACCTCAAGACAGTAGATCCTGCCCTTGTACGGCCGCGTCTCGATCTGCTGCTGCCCGTTTGAGTTGATGTTCGGCTCGTTCTGGCCGTCGCGGATGAAGGTCACCTGGTAGATGTCGTGGGTCGCCGCGGAGGTTCCACCCCGCGGATTGGCAGTGATGGTCCCGGCCTCCCGTATGAGGTGGACGTTTCCGGACCATCCCCTCTTCAGCAGGAGCTCGGTGACGTCGTCGGCAAGCTTCTTCGAGGAGGTCGTGTATATCGAAACCCCGGTCGTCCTGTTGACGTAACCGTCCCCGAGCATAAGCGCGTCGAGGAGGATCTCGATCTGCTCCGGTGGAAGCTGCTTGGCGTAGTCGGGGACGTACTTCTCGTGGCATTTGCCGAAGGGGGCAAGGTGTTCGGCGAGCTGCTTTGTATTGATCGAGAAATTTTTGCCGTCGTAGGAGAAGCGGAACGGCATTCGTTCGAGACACCGCCGGATCTTCCCGGCGGACCCGGGAGTCTTCTGCGATATGATCACACGGTAGGGAACCCCTGTCCTGGAGTGCCGCTGGACGGAGCCTTCCGAGAGGAAGTAGCCCAGGAACTCAAGCCAGTCGTCCATTCCGATGCGGATGGGCTCGGTAAGTTTTCCTCCGGAGTTCTGGTTCGCGAACAGAACCACGGGCGGGATCTCGTAGGTTTCCTCCTGCTCTCCCGTCCACACAGCGTTTTTCTTGAACCGCATCCTCTTATGGATCGGGGCCTCGTCCATGCGGACGAGCCGGAACCCCTCCCACTCGTCTGCACGCCGGTTCAGGTTGACATACATCCGGTGGTTCGGCGTGACCGCGAGGTCCACCTGCCGGGATCTGACGTAGTACAGGTCCCCGTCATACTCCGATGCCACGAAATTGGACGGAGATGCGTACTCGAGCCTGCCGTCGGAAGAGAGGGTCGCGACGCGGTCGTCCGTGGTTACGTCGCGGAAGAGCTTCCACCCGCTCTCCGTGAGGACCTCGGTCTCGTCGTCGTAGCACTGCTGCTCCATCGCCTCGTGAAGTGCGCTCCGGTCCTCTTTCGCCATCTTATCCATCTCGTCGACGGCGGCGATCCCCATATCCGCGAGGACCAGCGCACCTGCTTCGAGCGTCCAGCGGCCGTCGCCGAACTCGTCCTTGACGGCCGTCGCCGTCAGCCCCGCGGATGTCGATGACTTGCCGCTCGTGTAGATCCCGCGCGGCGAGAGTTTCACCACGTAACGGAGGATCTGACTCTTTGCGATACCCGGGTCGCCGACCAGGAGGACATGGATGTCGCCGCGGAGACGGGAGCCGTCCGGCATCTCTTTCGCGATGCCGCCGAAGAGCTGGAGTGCGATCGCCTCCTTCACATCGTCGGTCCCGTAGATCGTCGGCGCAATCGACCGGGCGATCTTCTTGTAGATCAGGGGGTCGCGGGAGAGCGCCAGGATCTTCGTCTCGTCTTCCTCGGTGATCGAGACCTCCTCGAACTCCTTCTCGGCGACCTCGATGAAGTTGCACTCGAGGTAGATGTCGAAGAGCGTGCTCTTCTGGCCGTAGTTGATCCTCTGCACCGACCGCAGGATGCCGTTCACCACCACCCGGTCCCCCGGCGCGACGATGCCGGTGAGGTCGTCGGTAACGTCGATATCGAGCGTCTGGGGCTGTTCGCCCCCCCGGAGTCCTTCGGGAGACTCCTGAATCCGGAGTTTCTGGGCGTCGACGAACCGGCACCGGTTCATGACCAGGTCAAGCCGGGTCTTGCGCTCGCAGTTCGGGCAGAAATCGGGTTCATCGAACCGCCCGTAGCCCTGAGGGACCGGGTCGGTGAGTTTCCCGCAGGAACGGCACCGGAAGACCGCACTGACGATCCGGGGGCGCACCTCGGTCGTCTTTCTGAGAATCCCCTCGACGGCGATGAAGGTGTTGATCTGCTCGGCCCGGATGTCCCGGACCTCGGTCTTCTGCGGGAGGTTCGTGAACCGGAGGTTGAGCTGGTCCGGGTCCTGACCGTCTTTGAGTTTGAGGAGTTTATTCTGGACGATAGCGTCCCGGATATCCCCGATGACCTTGCCCGGGCTCCGCAGGAGTTCAAACGCCAGTCTGTTGTTCAGGATCTTCCGGTAGTCGATGATGAGCGACCGGTTGTGCGGGTACTCGCGGGAGAGTTCGGCAAGTTCCCGCTTATACTGCTTCTTTAAAAACTTCGTCCACTCGCCGACGACATCGGTGACTTCGACGGTTACCTCTTCGGTCACGGCTGAGGTCCTCACGGGTGTCGCCCGGAAGCGAGGACGAACCGGGCGAGCAGCGCCTCCATCTGGATCTCGCTGCTTGCCCCTTCCGAGAGGCGGAAATCGGTCTCGCCGAGGGCGTCAATCAGTCTCACTTTGAGCGTCCGGTCGATGTCGCGCCGGACCAGCGTCCGGTAGCACTGGTTGATCAACTCGTTCGGGGCGATGCCCCGGCCGCGGATCAGGTCGGAGAGTATCTTTTCGGCCTCGTCGAACTCTCCCGCTATCGAGAGGTCGAGGAGTTCGTCGACCTCTTCCGGGCGGGCCGTCGCGGTGATCGCATAGATCATCTCCTCGTCGATTGCGGATCTGAGGATGGCCGCGCCCTGAAGGGCGTTGATCGCCTTCCTCATATCCCCGGCGGCGACGTAGACGATGGCGTCGAGCGCACCCTCCGTGACGGTGAGACCTTCGGCAGCGGCAATCCGCCGGACTTCCTCGATCACCGCCTCCGCATCAAGCGGCCTGAACCGGTAGATGGCGCACCGGCTCTGGATGGGGTCGATGATCTTCGAAGAGTAGTTGCACGAGAGGATGAACCGGCACGTTCGGGCGTAGGTTTCCATCGTCCTTCTGAGGGCGGCCTGCGCGTCCGTGGTGAGGGCGTCCGCTTCATCGAGGAAGAGGATCTTGAACGTCGCCCCGGCGAGCGGCGAGGTCCGGGCGAACTCCTTGATCTGGCTCCTGACGACGTCGATGCCGCGTTCGTCGGAGGCGTTCATCTCCCGGAAGTTCATCTGCCAGGAGTCGCCGAAGAACTCCCGCGCCAGCGCCACGGCGGCGGTTGTCTTTCCTATCCCCGCGCTGCCCGTGAAGAGCAGGTGCGGAAGGTTGCCGGTCTTCACGTAGGACTGGAGGCGCACCACGATCTCCTTCTGTCCGACCATCTCGTCGAGTCTTTGGGGCCGATACTTCTCTATCCAGATGGTGTGGTTGCCGTCCATTTGCGTAACTGTTGGTGCTCGGGCATTGTAAAAGCATCGTCACCCCTCCGGTGATCCTTTTTAGAGGGTTGAGGACGAACAGATAGTACCGAATTGTTGTGGAAATACCGGGGGTTCGCATGGAAGCCGGTATATTCCCGCTCCCTCCTGAGATGGACGAGATCATGGAACCTGTAGATCGGGTATTTGCACGGGACTTCGCCGCCGCACGGCATACAGTGGATTTTGGAGACGGGGAACGCGTGGTGACCCCCGGCGGCGCCGCCTGTCGCCGCCTCTTCATCGTCGGTGCCTTCACCGAGCGCAAAGGGAGCAGCGACGTCATGCAGGCCCGGATCGCCGACCCCACCGGCGCGTTCCAGGTCACGGCAGACTGGCAGAGCCCGAACGCAGTCGAGACGCTCGGCTACATTGAACCGCCGGCGTTCGTCGCCGTCACCGGCCGGGCGACGCTCGCCGGTTCCGGCGAGCGAGCGCACGCAACAGTGGACGCCGAGGCCCTTGTTCAGGTGAACCGCACCGTCCGCGACATCTGGGTCCTCGCGACCGCCGGCGCGACGCTCGACCGGCTCGAAACGCTTCTGGAAAGCGGCGATGAGCGTGCCGCAGCCGCCGTCAGGCTCTACGGGACCACGGACGAAGATATCCGGGACCTGGCCGGGACGGTGCGGACGGCGCTTGAAAGCGTCCGCCCGGACATCGCCGTCGGCGATATCGTCCCCGTTGTCAGGCGCGATCTCCTCCTTGCCGCCCTCGATGACGGGGGAGGCGCCCGGGGCATCGGCATCGACGACGCCGTCGCCGCCGGGGTGCGGTCCGGCCTCTCGGCCAGGGACGCAAAGCAAGGTATCGCGGACCTCATTACCGCCGGAGAGTGCTACCAGCCCGCATCGGGCATGATCAAACTCATCTGACACGATATGCACCTGCACTTTATCGAGAACGGCCCGGCCCTCCTGGTCGAGCAGGACCGGCGCGTGCTGGTCGTCGCCGACCTGCACATGGGCATCGAGTCGGGCCTTGAACGCCACGGCGTCCACATCGCGAGCCGGAGCGCCTCAAGGGTCGACCGGGTCGTTGCCTGTATTGAGGAGACGAAGCCCGACCTCCTCCTCCTCCTCGGGGACGTCAAGCACAACGTCCCGGTGACGAGCAGGCAGGAGTACCGGGAACTCCCCACTGTCCTTGCCGCGTTCCGGGAACGCGTGCCGATTGCCGTCGCCCCGGGGAACCACGACGGAGGTATCGGGCGGTTCCTCGACGCCGGAGAGCTCCTGCCTCCCGAAGGCGCGCTCATCGACGGTGTTGGCTACCTCCACGGCCATACCCGCCCGGCCCCCGAACTCCCCGGCCACCTCATCGTCCTCGGCCACCACCACCCGGTCGTCTCGCTCATGGACGCCGTCGGCTGCGCCGCACGCGCCAGGCCGGCCTACCTCTACTCCGGAGCGACCGGCTCCTGTGAGGAGGAGACGCCGCCCGGGGGCCGCACCCGTCTCCTCTTCGTCCCGGCCTTCAACGAGTTCGCCGGCGGGATCGACGTCGGGCGGCTGAAGACGAGCGGGCTCGGGCCGCTCTCCCGGTGCATCGACGAAAAGAACGCGGAGGTGTTTTTAGCGGATGGCACATACGTCGGCTCCCCGGCCACGCTCTGCCCCGAAGGCGGCGTCTGACCTCCTCGACCCGCGGGTGCGGGAGGTCGTCCGGAAGCGCGGGTTTGCCGGCCTCTCCGAGGCCCAGGAGCAGGCCATCCCGCGGCTTCTTGCGGGGGAAAACCTGGTCCTGGTAGCGCCGACCGGCACGGGAAAGACCGAGAGTGCGATGCTCCCGGTCTTCGACCGGCTCCTTGAGAGCGTCGGAGCGGGGTTTAAGGCGCTCTACGTAACCCCGCTCCGGTCTTTAAACCGGGATATCCTCTCGAGGATGGTGTGGTGGTGCCGGGAGCTCGGGCTCTCGGTCGGCGTCCGGCACGGGGATACGCCGCAGAACGAGCGGCGGAAGCAGGCGCTCTCCCCGCCCGACCTCCTTATCACCACCCCGGAGTCCCTGCAGGCGCTCTTCATGGGCAGGCGCCTTCGGGAGCATCTGAAGAACGTCCGGTACGTCGTCGTCGATGAGATCCACGAGCTTGCCGACAGCAAGCGGGGCGCCCAGCTCGCGGTGGCGCTCGAGCGTCTGGCCGCCTACGCGGGGGAGTTCCAGCGGATCGGCCTCTCGGCGACCGTCGGAAACCCGGACGAGATCGGCCGGTTCCTCTGCGGGGCCCGGCCGTTCTCGCTTGTCGAAGTGCCGGTCGCAAGCAGTCTCGATATCAACGTCCGGTTTGCCGGGGAGGACTTCGCCGCTCAGACGCGGGCCGTCGGGAAGTGCCTTGATCTGCCCGGCTCCACCCTCGTCTTCGTCAACACCCGGGTGACCGCCGAGGCTCTCGGGCACGAACTCTACTCCCGTGGGGACGTCGAGGTCCACCACGGCTCGCTCTCGCGTGACGTCAGGGTTGAGGCCGAGGAGCGGTTCCGGAAGGGCGAGGTCGGGACGCTCATCGCGACGTCGTCGATGGAACTCGGGATCGATATCGGGCATATCGAGCACGTCGTCCAGTTTGGCTCCCCCCGGCAGGTCTCGCGTCTGGTGCAGCGGGTCGGCCGGGCCGGTCACCGCCTCGATGCCGTCTCGCACGGCACCGTCCTCGCCACGGGGTTCGACGACCTCTTAGAGTCGCTCGTGATCGCACGCCGGGCGAAGGCGAACGAGTGCGAGCGGATCGTTCCCCCTGCCGGCGCCGCCGACGTGCTCGCAAACCAGGTGGCGGCGATGGCGGTCGAGTACGGGGAGATCGAAGTATCCCGCGTCCGGGAGATGGTCGAGCAGTCGAACGTCTTTGCCGGCTCGCAGCCGCTCCTCGACGCCGTCTGCAAGCAGATGGCGGAGCACCGCCTTATCCGGCTCGACGGGTCCCGGATTATCCGGACGGGGCGGGCGCGGCGTTACCTCATCGAGAATCTCTCGATGATCAACGACGAGCGGAAGATGGAGATCTTCGATATCGTCTCGCGCCGGACGGTCGGGACCCTGGACGAGTCGTTCGTCCTCGGGTGGCTGCATACCGGGGCGGTCTTCATCACGAAGGGTCAACTCTGGCGGGTGCTCGAGATCGAGGGCGGCAGGATCACGGTCGAGCCGGCCGCACGGGCGCGGGGCGAGGTCCCGTCGTGGGAGGGCGAGCAGATCCCGGTGCCGTTCGCCGTCGCGCAGGAGGTCGGGGCGCTCCGGAGGACCCGGGCGTTCGGCCGTTATTCCGATATTCCGGCGGTGATCCGGTATGCGGAGGGGTTCATCGCCCGGATGGACGAAGGGAACTATCCGGTCCCCTCGGACCGTCTCGTCACCCTCGAAAACGCCGACGACGGCGTGGTCTGCAACGTTTGCGGCGGGCACAAGGCGAACGAAGCGCTGGCCCGGGCGCTCTCGGTCCTCCTGTCGGCCCGTTACGGGACGACCGTCGGGATCGAGGTCGGCGCCTACCGGTTCCTCCTGCGCCTGCCCGCAAACGTCCGGGCGCTTGAGGTGCAGGAGACCCTTGCCGCGCTCGAACCTGACCACCTCCCGGGGGTCCTGAAACTCGCCCTGAAACGAACGGCGCTTTTCAAGTGGAAACTCGTCCAGGTTGCAAAGAAGTTCGGCGCCATCGACGCGGACGCCGACTACGAGCGGTTCAGCATCCACCGGCTCATCGACCTCTTCGACGAGACCGTCATCGCGGGCGAAGCCTACCGGGAACTCTTCAGCGACTCAATGGATGTGGAAGCGGCGCAGGAGATCCTTGCGGCGGTCCGCGACGGCCGGATTGCCATAACCGTCGGGCGGTTGAGCCCGCTCGGGAGCGAAGGGCTCTCCTCCTCGCGGGACATGATCCCGCCGCCGATGGTCGACCAGGCGGTTATCGGGACGCTCATGCGGCGCCTTGAGAAAGAGGACGTCGTCCTCTTCTGCATGAACTGCCGGAAGTGGAAGAGCCGGACCGTCGTGGAGCGGGTCCCCGACCGGCCGCAGTGCCCGCTCTGCAACGCCCGCCTCATCGCGGCGCTGAAACCCTGGGACGAACAACTCATCCCGGCGGTGAAGAAGAAGAACAAGTCCGAGGAGGAACGGGCGATCGAGGTCCGGTTTCTCCGGAACGCAAACATCGTTCTCTCCAGCGGAAAGAAGGCGGTGACCGCCCTCGCCGCAAAGGGCGTCGGGCCGGAGGCGGCATCCCGGATCCTCGCCACCCTGACCGAAGGGGATGCCTTCTACCGGGAGGTCCTCAAGGCCGAGCGGAACTACGTCAAGACGCATAGATTCTGGTAAAAAGGATGAGATCCAAGGTGCGCCTTCACGCACCCGTCGGCCCCGGGGAGCCCCCTTTCCGGGGGAAGACAGCGTTTAAACCGTAGGCTAAGGCAAACCCGATGCACTGGACCGTGGCGATATCCACCGGGAATCCGTGCCGGAAGATGGAGTTAGTAAGTTTCAATCTTGGCGGAAAGAGAGACCGGGGCTCAAAAAGCCTCCTTCCCATCAGAACGAACGTAATGGGAAAAAACCGGTTCACACAATCGTTTCGAGCCTTTGCTCCAGGAAATCAACGCCTCTCTTGATATCCTCGATGTTCTTTCCCCCGGTCAGGATGATCTTACCGGAACTGAAGAGAAGGGCGACAATCTTCGGGTCCTCGATCCGGTAGACAAGCCCCGGGAACTGTTCGGGCTCGTACTCGATGTGCTCGAGGTTGAGCGTGATGACGACCTTGTTCAGGTTGATGTACTTGCCGAGGTCGTACGAACAGACGATGTTCGTGATCGCGACCTGCGGCTCGGGGAAGGTCGCGACACCGGCACGCCGGAGCGAGTCCATGATGATCGTGAGGCCTTCGTGGAGATCCTCTTTCTTTCTGATGCCGGTGAGCACCACCTTTCCTGAAGAGAATATCAGGGATGCCATCTTGGGCTTCTCGATGCGGTAGACCGCTCCGGGGAACCTCTTCGTATTCAACTCACAGTTTTTTATTTTATCAGATAGGTTTTCGAGGTCGATCGAGTCTGCAACCCCTCCGGAGGCAACGATGTTCTCGATTTTCAGTGACTCGTATCCCTTCTCATCCATCGATATGAGTATCATTTTTTGAACCATAATACTAATGGGTAATCTTTATGGTATTCGTTGGATTGAGCGTCCTTTATCTTCGTGAATACTTTAAACCATAAACGCGCAATCTTTTATTGATCACGTTATGGCGGAAGATGAGCAAAAACCGGTCTCCTACGAAGACCTCTGCGCGAATTTCAAGATCGACGTCCCTGAATACTATAACTTCGGCTTCGACGTGATCGACGCGTGGGCAAAGAAGGATCGGAACAAACTGGCGATGATCTGGGTGAACCAGAAGGGAGACGAGAAAAAGTACACCTTCTTCGACCTCATGCGCCTCTCAAATCAGGCGGTCAACATCTGCCTGAAATACGGCATCAAGAAGGGCGACCGGGTCATGTTGATGCTCCCCCGGACACCCGAGTGGTGGATCTTCGTCATCGCCCTCATCAAACTCGGCGCCGTGTACTGTCCCGCAACGACGATGCTGACCCCAAAGGACCTGCAGTACCGCATTCAGGCGGCCGATATCAAGATGATCATCACCATGGCCGAACATGCGGGTAAGGTCGAGGAGATCCGGGAAGAGTGCCCCACGCTCGCGGTCCGGCTCATGATCGACGGCGTTCGGGACGGATGGGTCAGTTACCCCGTCGAGCTCGACTACCCTGCACCCTGCTCGCACAAACTGGTGAACCTCCCCGGCATGCACCGGACCAGAGCAACGGACCCGATGCTGATCTTCTTCACCTCGGGGACCACCGGCGAGCCGAAGATGGTGCTGCACGACAACTCCTACCCCCTCGGGCACATCGTCACCGGGCGGCTGTGGCACGACCTGCACCCGAACGACCTTCACCTGACGATCTCCGATACCGGCTGGGGGAAGAGCGCGTGGGGGAAACTCTTCGGCCAGTGGATCGTCGGCGCGTGCATCTTTGTCTACGATATCCGGGGCAGGTTCCATGCCACCGAAATCCTGCCGCTGATGGAGAAATACGGGATCACGACGTTCTGCTGCCCCCCGACCATCTACCGGATGCTGATCTTGGCCGACCTCGACACGTTCGATCTCTCCGACCTGCGCCACTGCTGCAGCGCCGGCGAAGCCCTTAACCCCGAGGTGATCCGGGCATGGGAAGAAGGAACCGGAAAGACGATCTACGAAGGCTACGGCCAGACCGAGACGGTGCTCTGCATCGGAACGTTCCCCGGCATGAAGTGCAAACCGGGCTCCATGGGGAGGCCGTCGCCGGGCTGGCATATCGAACTCCACGACGACTGCGGAAAACCGGTCGGCGTCGGGGAGGAGGGGCGCATCGCCATCAAGGTGAATCCGCGGCCGGTCGGGCTCTTCCGCGGCTACTTAAACAACGAAGAGGAGACCCGGAAAGTCTTCCAGAGCGGGTTTTACTATACCGGCGATAAGGCGCGGATGGACGAAGACGGCTACTTCTGGTTCATCGGGCGGGACGACGACGTGATCAAGTCCTCCGGATACCGGATCGGGCCGTTCGAGGTGGAGAACGCGCTCATGGAGCATCCCGCCGTCCAGGAGGCGGCGGTCGTCGGGTCGCCCGACGTGATCCGGGGGCTTATCGTCAAGGCGTTCGTTGTGTTGAAGCCCGGGTACCGGCCCTCGGAGTCGCTCGTCAAGGATATCCAGAACTATGTCAAGCGGGTGACGGCGCCTTACAAGTACCCCCGCGCGGTCGAGTTCGTGGAGTCGCTTCCAAAGACCATCTCCGGCAAGATCAAACGCTACGAACTCCGTGAGCGGGAGATGAAACGGTTTACCGACAATAACTCCCACAACTCCCACCCCTCCGGGGAGGATGGGGAGTGATTACCTTTATTTTGTTGAAGAGACTACGGTATTAGGCGTTAAGAATCGCAGAACCCGGCCGACGGGGATGGTCGGCCGTAGATTCCGTGCGAGAGTTGCCAAGCCAGGTCAAAGGCGTCAGGTTCAGGGCCTGATCTCGAAGGAGTTCGCCGGTTCGAATCCGGCCTCTCGCATCTCTCCTTTTGCAATGGTTCCGGAATTGACCGGGTGTACCTTCGCCGGTCGAAAAAAAGAGATAGGGTTATTTGATCCGGCCGAATTCCTGGCTCACTTCCGCTGCGGACTGGAAGGTCTTGTCCCCGAACATCTCGAGGACCTGGATCACCGCATCCGGCGCGTTGTTCTTCTGTGCGTGGCTGATCAGATCCTGTTTCCCGGCAGGATAGTCCATACCCCCGAGATATTTCTGGAATGCGGATGCACTCAGTTCTTCGACGGAGGCAGACTGTGCCGCGGAGGCCACGCCGCCTCTCACTGAAGGTCTTTCTTCTGCCATGCTTCTCACCACCTTTCTAACCTGCATGTCCCGCACGGCGGGACACACCTCCGACCCATAGTCCTGGGTGAATAAAAATGTTGCTGTGTTTTTACGCTGAAATAATGACTATTTAGCGGGGGATTGGTCTTAGCCGGGAGTGGTTGCCGGCAGAGAGAGGCCGACCGTCAACCCAACGGGGCATTCGGAGATGCCGGAGAACACTGGGAGCCGGGGGTTCCAGCCCTCTCTCCGGCACTTCATCCCCCGCCCGAACCCGGGCGGGGCAGGGGCCGGACCCGTGCAGCGCTCTCTCTACACCCACGAATAAGTCCGGAAGATGTGACTGGAGTCGGCAGGACGCTGTTTCCGGCGGCGCTGGAACCGGGCCGTACGCACCGCTCAATCAGAGAAGAGGTTCTCTTGAACCCCGATTCTCTAAAAATTGGGTATTTGGAATACTGTTCTTCAGGCCAGGACCTTAGTACCGGCTGTAATCGCTTCTCGGTCTCGGGGGCCGGGCTTCGTCGATCTTTAAGGTGCGGCCTTCAAATACAGTATTGTTCAGGGCTTCTTTCGCTGCCTCGGCCTCTTCGGCGCTGGACATCTCAACAAACCCGAACCCTTTGCGTTCAATGACTCTGACGTCATTTACCGTCCCATACTGGCTAAACAGATCTTTCAACTGCTCTGCATTTACCGAGTAGGTGAGGTTTCCGACGTACAGCTTGTTGCTTTCCATTCAAAGATCCTCTCTATCCATGTACGTTCAAACCTTAATTACTCTTCGGAGGGGACATTGGGGAAGCAGGTCGGGGACACTCTCCCGATGCAGGCGAGCGCCCGGCGGTTGAGGTGCGCTATCCCAGCGCTGTGAGGGGGAAGGGGAGCCGGCAGCCCCGGGTCTTTTTGCCGGGAATGACCCGGGATAGATACCTTAATGATGACCCGGATCATTGATGTACACTCCCCTGGCGGAAAAGTGCGAGGCCCGTCGTTGCACTGCTGCCTCCCCTGGAGTTGATGAACTGACAAAGACACGAGGAACACAAAATAACGAAAGCGATGAGATCATACGGGTACGGTTACCGAAGAAGCGAAATCGGGAACTGTTTGCCCGCGCCGACCTGATGCTCGGGGCAAACCACATCCGTGTCCGCTGTGAGGACGGCGTCACGCGCACCGGGCGGATCAAAGGTAAGATCAAGAAGCGGCTCTGGATCCGCGAAGGCGATCTCTTGATTGTCGTTCCCTGGAGTTTCCAGGATGAAAAGTGCGATATCGTCTACCGTTACATCAGACCTCAGGTAGACTGGCTCAAGAGGCACAATTACCTCAGCCAATAATACACCTTTGCGCTTCTGTAGTTTCGGTCAGGGCAAAATCCCGGGACTTCGGGGTAACGACCCGCTGCAATGGAGTTCGCGTCCCGGATACGAAGGCCGGTCCCCGCCGCCATGGCGCTCTGCTTCCCGACCAGGAGACCTCCAGCCCCGGGCCGGGGCTTGTATTCACCCTTCGCTTGCCTCTCTCCGCCGCCGGACGATGCCTGCTCATACAGCGGTCGGGAAGAACTCGCCGCGGTCCGGGCAGCTCCCGGGAGTAAAGAATATTCGTGCTTTACCGGGGGATGAGTAAATATTCGTTAGGATATGGTTATATACTGCATGCCATGATGAATCAGTATATTTCACAGAAGGAATTATTTTTAACTTTCGTAGCATCGGTTTAAATCGATTATAATGATTTATATCTTATAAATTTTAATATCTTTCCCGGAGATCGTTCATTGAAAACAGATATATTTATGTAATACTATTAGACAATACTCTCTCATGACTGAAACCTCCTCGCAGGGATCCGGGATCTGGCAGGATGGACCCGCCCTTCAGATCCCGATATTCTACAAACTTATGGCGAGCATGCTCACCATTGCGGTCATTCCGGTCCTTCTGCTCGGGATCGTCTCGGCGGGCGATACCGGGAGTCTCATTGCCGTGCTCGGTCTGCAGAACAGCATCATTGTCCTGACCCTCCTCACGCTCGCTGTTATCCTGATGTGGAGTTTCTATCTTGCCAGGAGCATCACGGCTCCCATCGAACAGCTCTCAAAGGTTGCAACCAGTGTAAGCCAGGGCAACCTTGAAAACGCCGAGATCACCGTAACGAGCAACGACGAGATCGGCGAACTGGCAGTTGCGTTCAACCGCCTGATCAACTCCTATAAGATCCTCGATACCCTTGCGAAGGACGACGGCGAGTAAGGAGAGGTTTCCCGGCAGGAACTTCCTCCTTTTTTTTCGCGCGAACAACGATCTGGCAGGAATTTGAATGATAGACAAATTACCCCGGGGAAAGGCCATCGGAGAGATGCAGGCACCGCTCCAGTGGATCTTCTCGCACACGTCCCGCTTTTTCGGGGCGGTACGGATCACAATGCAGGACGGAGAGGGGTTCCTGCTGGTGCAGAATGGCGAACCTCTTGCTGCGTACTTCAGCCACCCGTTTAAGTCCCTGAGCGGGTCGCCGGCATTGAAATTCTTCAGCAGCCAGGCTATCCTCGATTTCAGTCTCTGGAAGTACGAGCCCGAAGATATGCAGACGGCCCTCACCCTCTCCGCCGGGGCAGAGGCCCACCTGCAGCCCGGCCGCGCCCTCCCGGCCGATCGGCCTGAGGATGGCGAACCCGGCCCTGTGGCCGGGACCGTGGAGGGGAGGGAAGAGAGTTCCCAGGGCGCATCTCCGGGAGAGGAACCGGAGCGGCTCAAGGCGGTGCTCCAGAATCCCGGGGTGACTGCAGCGGCCTGCTTCTCCGACGGCCTCTGCATCGCATCGGTCGGCGATATCGACACCGAGTCTGCCGTCGCTTTTGCCGAAGACCTGCTCCGGTGGTCGATCCGCCTGCAATCGGCCGCACCGGCTTGCGGAGCGCTTGTGCAGATGACAATCTTCTATCGCGACGGAAACGTCATCATAACCCCCTGCGACGACAACTTCCTCTGCATCTTTACTACGCCTGCGGTGCACCTCGGCCAGGTACGGCGGATGATCCGGGACCTGCAGAGCGGGGCGGCGGATCACACCTCCGGATGAAAACGGCCCTATACTCCAGCGCTCTTCCGCCTGCCGGTGTTTGATACACGGCTTTCCGTGTCTCCGGTCGGCGTTGATACATTCCGGATAGCCCGGGCCTGCTCTTCTCACAACAAGGGGGCTCTACCGGGGAAGACGAAATAGTCATTATAATGGTAATATTTATATAATTAATATATTATGGATTGCGGGCCCGGGCGTGACAGCGTCCGGGCGGGCAAGGATAACCGGAGGATGGGTCGTATGACCGGCGAGAAGAAAAAGGAGAGGCGAGGCCTCGCATCGGCAGACGAAGCGACCCGAAAACGGGTTGCACAGACCGGTGGAACCGCGCCGCACGATAAACGGGGGCTTCAGGCTGCTTCCCCCGAAACCCGTCGTCGCGTCGCGAGCGCCGGTGGCAGGGCTCCGCACGAGGAGCGGGGCCTTCAGGCTGCAAGTGCTGAGACCCGGCAGCGCGTCGCCCGGGCAGGCGGAAGGTCCCCGCATGAGGAGCGGGGACTCCGGGCGGCACCGGAGAAGACCCGGCAACGCATCGCCCGCAAAGGCAGCCGGTCTTCGGCCGGTCAGGACCCCTCAACGCTTCGTTAGGTGAGGGAGAGATCAGTTGCTCCCTTCCTCGACCTTCCCGTGCACCCGCGTTCCCCCGGCCGGTTCCCGGGGTTTCATCGTTGCCGGTTCCCGGGCATACTCCACTCCGGCCCCCGCAAGGAGAGCCGGGTAGTACCGGGTGACGTACTCCTTCACCATCCGGCGGGATGAAAATCGGGGGCCGTTGCTCTTGATCGACTCTTTCATCATCTTTACCCAGCCGTGCGGGACGTCGTCGATGGAACGGTTGTAGTAGAGCGGGACGACCTTCTTTTCGAGGAGGTCGTAGATCGCCGCGGCGTCGCTGCGGTCTCTCCCGTCGCAGGCTGTCGTCTCGTCTCCGAACGCCCAGCCGTTTCTGCCGTTGTAGCCCTCGGCCCACCAGCCGTCAAGGATGGAGAGGTTCAGGACCCCCGAAAGCGACGCCTTCATACCGCTCGTCCCGCTCGCCTCCATCGGGGGCAACGGGTTGTTTAGCCAGACGTCGACGCCGTGCACCAGGTACTGCGCCATCTGTTCGCCGTAATCTTCGACGAAGGCGATCCTTCCGCCGAACTCCGGCTGCTGTGCGTAGCGGTAGATCTGCTGGAGCACCTGTTTTCCCCCGGTGTCGGCCGGGTGGGCCTTGCCGGCAAAGATGATCTGGACGGGATGCCAGGGGTTGTTCAGGATGCCCATTAGCCGCTCCGGGTCCTCGAAGATGAGGTATGCCCGTTTATAGGTCGAGAACCGCCGGGCAAACCCGATCGTCAGGACGGAAGGGTTGAGGAACGCTCCTTCAGCCGCCGGATTCGACGCTCCGCCGTTATGTGTCGTCCATTTGACCCGCTCCTGTTCCCGGATGCGGTTGAAGAGTTTCGCCTTCAGCCAGGTGTGAAGATGCCAGAGTTCGTCATCCGGGATCTCCTCGACGAGTTCCCAGACCGCCGGGTCGTCGTGCTCCGAGAGCCAGTCGGGAGAGGTCGGCCCGATATGCCGGTCGTAGAGTTCCTTCATCCGGGGGTTCAGCCAGGTCGGTACATGGACGCCGTTCGTGATGGAGTCGATGGGCACCTTCTCCTCCGGCGTCCCGGGCCACAGGCAATGCCACATCCGCCGGGTGACGGCCCCGTTCACACGTGAGACGCCGTTGCGGTGCGCCGACATACGCAGGGCGAACGCGGTCATGTTGAACCCGGCGCCGGGGTTCTGCGGGTGGACGCCAAGCTGCAGGAACCGCGTCCGGTCGATGCCGAGCGCCGGATAGTAGGTCTTGAAGTAGCGGTCGATGAGGTCGACGGGAAAGACATCGTGGCCCGCAGGGACAGGCGTGTGCGTGGTGAAGACGGACGTTGCCTGCACCTCTGCGAGCGCCTCCTCGAAGTCCGTCCCCCGTTCGACCCGCTCCCGGACCCGTTCAAGCAGTGCAAACGCCGGATGACCTTCGTTTAAGTGCACCGCCGCATAATCGATACCGAGCGTATGGAGCATCTGCCAGCCGCCGATGCCGAGCACGATCTCCTGCCGGAGGCGCTGTTCCGGGTCTCCCATGTAGAGCCGGGACGATATGCCCCTGTTTTTGGGGTCGTTGCAGGGGATGTCCGTATCGAGGAGGTAAAGCGGGACCCTGCCGACCTGGACCTTCCAGACGGCGGTGTAGATGGGCGGGTCGATACGCGGGACCCGGATCACCAGGTCTCCTCCTGCCGGGTCAAGAACCCGGGTGATGGGCGCCGCATCGCGGTCGACCGGCTCGGTAATGCCTTCCTGCCAGCCATCCGGGGTGATGTGCTGGTGGAGGTAGCCCTGCGAGTACATGAACCCGACGGCAACCATCGGGAGGCCGAGGTCGCTTGCTTCTTTTAAGTGGTCGCCGGCGAGGAACCCGAGTCCGCCCGCATAGAAGGGGAGCGAGTGATGGAGCCCGTATTCCGCCGAGAAGTAGGCGATTGTCAACGGGGGATTCCCGGGGTAGTTCTCGGCGAACCAGGTCCCGGTGGCGTTCATGTACCTCCTGAACCGGTGCATGATGATCTCGTAGCGGTGGAGATAGGCGGGGTTCTCCGCCGCCTGGTCCAGGAACTCAACCGGTATCTCGCGGAGCATCCGAACCGGGTTGTGGACGCTCTCTCTCCATGCCTGCCGGTTCAGTTGCTTGAAGAGCAGTCGTGCCTCCGGGTTCCAGCTCCACCAGAGGTTGTATGCGAGGTCGACGAGCCCGGAGATCCTCTCCGGGATACGATCAATGAGGTCATGTGCGGGAGTTCCCATGCGTTCTGCCTTCTTCTGAAGGATTTACCGTCTGTATTTATTATTCTATGTTTACGGATTTTAGTGAATGCCTGAGAGAATGGAAAAAATTGAGCAGTATCCGGCTTCTCCGAGCCCCGGGAGCCTCTGGGTGCGGGCTTCCGGGGTTCACCCTCTCCCGTAGATCTCCGTAACTCCAGCAAACTCCCGCAGACCCTCCTCCCCCATCTGCTCCGGCCGGAGCCGCCACTCCCAGTTTCCCTCCGTCGTGCCCGGTCGGTTCATCCGCGCCTCCTCCCCGAGGCCGAGGATGTCCTGCATCGGGATGATGACGGTATCGGCGGGGGAGAGCATCGCGAGGCGTATGAAGATCCGGGGGACCTGGTCGGCACTCACCGGGCCCCCGATGTAGCGGAAGAGGACGTCTTTCCGGTCGCCGGCGACCTCGTGCTCGAACCATCCCCGGACCGTGTTGTTGTCGTGCGTCCCCGTGTAGGCGACGGCGTGCTCCGTGATGTTATGGGGCGCGTGGGGGTTCTTTGCGACGTCGCCGCCGGAGAAGCCGAAAATCAGGACCTTCATCCCCGGGAACCCGAAATGAGCCATCGTCTCGTGGACGTCGGCGGTGATGTGGCCGAGGTCCTCGGCGATGATGGGAAGGCACGGCCTGCTTGCGTGCAGCAGGGTGAAGAAGTCCCGGCCGGATGCATCGACCCAGCGCCCGTTCTCCGCGGTCGCATCGCCCGCCGGGACCTCCCAGAACTGCAGAAAGCCCCGGAAGTGGTCGAGGCGCAGCCGGTCGACGAGGACGAGGGTGCGGTCGACCCGGCTCTCCCACCACGCGAACCCCTGCGCCCGGTGTGCATCCCAGTTGTAGACCGGATTTCCCCACAGTTGCCCGGTCTTGCTGAAGATGTCCGGGGGGACCCCTGCAACAGCCGCCGGCTTCTTCTGTTCGTTGAGTTTGAAGAGCCCCGGGTTCGCCCAGAGGTCGACGCTGTCGTAGGTCGGGTAGAACGGGAGGTCCCCGATGATCTGGATGTGGCGCTTGCGGCAGTGGTTCTTGAGCGTCCTCCACTGGTGCTCGAAGACGTACTGGAGGAACTTCTCCCGGAGTATCCGGTCTGCGAGTTCGGTGCCGTACTTCCGGAGCGCCTCATCGCGGCGGTCCCGGACCCCGGCCGGCCAGTCGCCCCAGGTCTTCCCGGGGAACTGCTCCTTGAGGGCGGCGAAGATCGCGTAGTCGTTGAGCCACGCGACGTTTTCGGCCGCGAAATCCTTGTAGCGGAAATCCGCGCCGCGTTCTTTGAACCGTGAAAACGCCAGGTCGAAGAGGCGGTTCTTGTAGTCCATGACCGCCGGGTAATCCACCCGGTCCCCGGGAAAAACAGGAGGGTCCCCGATGTCCTCCGGGGCGAGGAGACCGTCCGCGACCATCTGTTCGGGGCTGATGAGCCAGGCGTTCCCGGCAAACGCCGAGGGGCTCTGGTAGGGCGAGTTGGCGAACGCCGGAGATGTCGGGTTGAGGGGAAGGATCTGCCAGTAGCGCTGTCCGGCACCGGCGAGGAGGTCCACGAACCGGTGCGCCGCGGGTCCGAGGTCGCCGATGCCGTAGGCCGACGGCAGGGACGTGATGTGGAGGAGAACCCCGCTGCTCCGCCGGTTCATGTCCCGCGCCTCCTCACGTCACCCTCACGTTGAGGCATGCCGCCGCCCTCCTGAACGCCTCCGCCCATCTCCCGTCGTCCTGTCTCCTCTCCGCGTAGCGCCGACGCATCCCGATGATGAGGTTCTGACTCTCCCATAGGGTGAGCGCCAGCCCGACCATCTTCGCGCACCCGGTGATGCGGACGATCTCTTCGAGCGGGTCCGGATCGTCCGGCCGGGCCGCCGCTTTCCGGGCGGCGAGGGTGATCCGCCTGCTCGCCGCCGCCCCGAGGTCCGCACGGTAGGGCGCAAGGTCGCAGGACCTCACCTCCCCCGCGAGCGCCGCAAATCGGTCCGGGTCGGGACACCCGCGGTCGAAGATCGCGAGCAGCCGCGCGGCGCCGGCGTGCGCCAGAAGATGGGCGGCGGCTCCCGGTGCGGGGAGCCCGAGGTCCGCAAGCACCGAGAGCAGCGCCCCGGCATCGCGGTAGACCGTGCAGACGGCCGACCCGATCCCGGGGGCAATCCTCCCTGCAATCGTCCACAGTTCCTCGTCGGAGAGGTCGGACGCGGTGTAGGCACGGGCGAAACCTCCGGCTACGGCGCCGGGCGGGTCGGGTCCCGCTGTCTCCTCCCACGTCTTCCGGAGCCCTTCGTCGCCGCCGGGCTCGCGCACGCCGAAAGCGACCCGGTCGATCCCGGCAAAGAACGCGGCCGCGTCGAGGAGCGTCTCTTCGCCCGTCGCACGCGACCGCACCCGGACGGTCCCGAGGATGCGGCGCCGGCCTCCGGCGTCCGACCGGTAACGCCAGTCTCCCTCGCAGGCATACATCCCGGCCGCGGGGGAGTCGAGGCCGAAGGTCTCATAGAGAGCGGCCCCCGCCCCGATCCGGAGCAGGTCCTGCGCCGCCGGCCGGACCAGGGCCTCGTAGACCGCAGCACCGGTCGCGTAGTCCGGGTCGTTCGTCCGGGTCCGGCGGAGGAGAGCGACGAACGCCGCCTCAAGGTCGAGCCCGAGAGCCTGTCGGGCAAGGTCCATCGCCCGCTTCGCGTGCCGCATCACCTGGACGCTCCCCGGCTCCGCGATGTCGTCGAAGAACCAGCCGCAACTCGTCTGCATCAGCATCGCCTGCCGCTCAATCTCAAGGAGCATGAGTACCCGGCGGCGCTCGCCGGAGGAGAGGTCGCGGAGGGCGTGGCGCGAGAAGAACGCGGCCACGGCCTCGTCGGACCACCGGGCGATGACGAGGGCGACGGCGTCGTCCCGGGCCTTCTCGGGGTCGCGGACGAGGGCCGCGAGCGCCTCATCGACCCGGGGAGCGACGGCGTCCCGGACCATGACGACCGCCTCCCGGAGCGATCCGCGCCATTCCTGCGACCATCCGGGGTGCGCCCCGCTGTTGCACCCGCACCCTCGTTGCCAGCGTTCGACGCCGTGGATGCAGCTCCACGACGTCATCTCGCGGACGACGACCTCATGCGTCGGCGGGTGGGCGGCGAGGTACTCTCCGTAGACCGTGAGCCGGACGTCGCGACGCGCCTCGACGGTTTTGAGGCAGTAGGCGAGCGCCATCTCCCCGAACGTGCGGTGATGGCCGTAGGTCTCCCCATCGGTCGCGATATGCACGAGTTCCGGCCGGTCTCTTTCCCGGGAGAACGCGCCGAGCAGACGGGCGGCAAACCGCCGCCCGTCGGAGAGCAGGTCGCCGAACGCGACGTCGTGGGCTATTCCTCCGTCGTAGAAGAAGACGGCGATGCTTCTCCCGGAGGGGAGGCGGCAGAGGTAGGGCATGGTTGTATCGACCCGGCAGCCGGAGACGTCCGTCCAGGCCTCCGCCCCGACCGGGCGGACCCTCTCCGCCTGGTGGGCGGCGAGGACCGTGAACCGGACTCCCGCTTCCGCCATCAGGTCCAGGGACTCGAGATCGACCGCCGTCTCCGGGAGCCACATCCCCTCGGGCTTCCGGCCGAATCGGGCTTCGAAATCGCGGACTCCCCAGACGACCTGAGCCCTTTTGTCCCGCCGGGTCGCAAGCGGCATGATGATGTGGTTGTAGCAGGCGGCTATCGCGGACCCGTGCCCGGCGTAGTGCTCTCTGCTCGCCCGGTCGGCCTCGACGATCGCACCGTAGACCACCGGGCGGTGCGTTTCAAGCCAGGCAAGAAGCGTGGGTGCGGCCGTGAAGCTGATCCTTTCGTAGGTGTTCGCGACCTGTGCGATCCTGCCGTCGGCATCAAGGATACGTGCGGCGGTGTTCGGCCCGTAGCACTCCGCGGTCACCCGTTCGTTCCAGTCGTGGTACGGGGCGGCGGAGCGCTGGACCTCGACGTCCCCGAGCCAGGGGTTCTCCCGTGAAGGCTGGTAGAAGTGCCCGTGGATGCAGACGGCGCGGTCCATCGTCACGCCCCCTCGGGAGCGAAGACGACCGCGGCGAGCGGGGGCAGGGTGAGCGGGAGGGACCACGGCCGGCCGTGCGCCGGGACCTGCTCCGCCTCCACCCCTCCGAGGTTGCCGACGCCGCTTCCGCCGTACTCGACCGCGTCGCTGTTGAGCACCTCCTCCCAGAACCCGCCGAACGGGACGCCGACCCGGTAGCCGTAACGCGGCACCGGGGTGCAGTTGCAGACGACGAGGACGACGGCGTCGGCCGATAACCCCCGCCGGAGGTAACTGACGACGCTCTTCTCCACGTCCGAGAAGTCGACCCACTCGAACCCGCCCGGATCGGCGTCCCGTTCGTGGAGGGCGGGTTCCCGCCGATAGAGGCGGTTCAGGTCGGCGACCCACTGGAGGGTCCCCCGGTGGGGAGGATACTGCAGGAGGTCCCACGCAAGCCCGGCATCGTGGCTCCACTCCGACCACTGCCCGAACTCTCCGCCCATGAAGAGGAGTTTCTTTCCGGGGTGCGTGAACATATACCCGTAGAGGAGGCGGAGGTTCGCCCGTTTCCGCCACTCGTCGCCGGGCATCTTCCCCACGAGCGAACTCTTCTCGTGGACGACCTCGTCGTGCGAGAGGGGGAGGATATAGCGCTCGGAAAACGCGTACCATATGCTGAACGTGAGGAGGTCGGGCCGGTACTTCCGGAAGACCGGGTCGAGAGCGAAGTAGTCCAGGGTATCGTGCATCCAGCCCATGTTCCACTTCAGGTCGAACCCGAGCCCCCCGGTCGCGGTCGGTGCGGTCACCCCCGGCCAGGAGGTCGCCTCCTCGGCGATGACGAGCGCGTCCGGGAAGTTTGCGTGGACCGTGTCGTTCACTTTCCGGAGGAACCCGATAGCCTCGAGGTTCTCCCGCCCGCCGTAGACGTTCGGCGTCCACTCCCCGGCGCTCCGTGCATAGTCGAGGTAGAGCATCGAGGAGACCGCATCCACCCGGAGCCCGTCCGCATGGTAGCGTTCGAGCCAGAAGACGGCGCTGCTCGTAAGGAACGACCGGACCTCGTTTCTTCCGAGGTTGAAGAGGTAACTCTTCCACTCCGGGTGGCAGCGCTGTCGGGGGAGGGCGTGCTCGTAGAGGTAGGTGCCGTCGAAGTAGGAGAGCCCGTAGCCGTCGGCGGGGAAGTGGGACGGCACCCAGTCGAGGAATACCCCGATCCCGCGCTGGTGGAGCGTGTCGACGAGGTGCATGAAGTCCTCCGGGGTGCCGTACCGGCTGGTGGGCGCGAAGTAGCCGAGCGTCTGGTAGCCCCAGGAGGCGTAGAGCGGGTGCTCCATGACGGGGAGGAACTCGACGTGGGTAAACCCGGCATCGAGCACGTAGTCGGCGAGTTCGGCCGCCAGTTCCCGGTAACTCAGGGACCGGTTCTTCTCCTCCGGCACCTTCCGCCACGAACCGGGGTGCACCTCGTAGACGGATATCGGGGCATCTATGGAATTGTTCCTCTCCCGGCAACGTAGCCACGCCCGGTCCCGCCAGGTATACGCGAGGTCCCAGACGATGGACGCGGTCTTCGGCGGGACCTCCCAGAAGTACGCAAACGGGTCGCCCTTCTCCACACGGTAGCCGCCGTACCTGCTTAGGATGTGATACTTGTAGAGCGCCCCGTGGCCGATATCCGGGATGAACCCTTCCCAGATGCCGGAGTTGTCGCTCCGCGCGCAGAGCGGGTCGCGGCCCGCTTTCCAGCCGTTGAAGTCCCCGATGACCGAGACTTCCGCGGCATTCGGCGCCCAGACCGCAAAGAACGTCCCCTGCGCGTCTCCGGCGACGACCGGGTGCGACCCCAGCCTGTCATAGAGGCGGGAGTGGGTCCCCTGCCGAAAGAGGTAGACGTCGTAGTCGGTGATGAGGCTCCCGGTCTTCGTGATCTCCTGCACGGGCCTCAGCCTCCCCCGGGATTGCCGGAGAGAACCCGTCCATAGACTTCAAGCATCCTCTCCGTGACGGCATCCCACCGGAACTTCTCCATCACCTTTCTATGCCCGGCCTTTCCGAGCCTCTGCATGTAGGCCGGGTCGTCGATGAGGTGGGAGACTCCCCAGGCGATAGAGTCCGGTCGGACGGGGACCTTGATGCCGTTCTTGTAGTTATCGATGTTCTCGGAGAGCCCCCCGACGTCGGTCGCGACGACGCAGCGCTCCGCGCTCCACGCCTCCGTGAGGACAAGCCCGAACGGCTCGTTCCTGCTCGGTATGACGACGAGGTCGCAGGCGTTCAGGAGCCGGATGTGCTCCGCGTCGGAGACGTAGCCGAGGAACTGCACGGGAAGACCGTGCGCCGTGCTCTCCAGGTACCCGCGCATATCTCCGTTACCGGCAAAGAGGAACTGCACGTCCCAGCGCTTGGCGAGGATCTGGGGGATAGCCTGCATCAGGAGGTCGGGCCCCTTCTGGTAGGTGAGGCGCCCGACGAAGAGGACGACGGGTGCCAGAGGATGGATGCCGTAGTGCTTCTTCACCTCACCCGGGTCGACCGGGATACGGTAGGCGGAGGGATCGATGCCGTTCGGGATGACGGTGACCTTCCACCCCGGGACGTTGTAGAGCCACATCACCTCGGTCTTCGTCGAATTCGAGACGGTCGTGACCGCCTTTGCGATGTAGCCCCCGTACCACTCTTTACCCGAAATCTCCTGGAACTCCCACCAGCCGCCGAAGTTTCCCCCGTGCCTCCCGTATTCGGTGGAGTGGTAGGAGAGGACGGTGTTTCGGTCGCGGAGGAGGTGCATCGCCTCGACGAGGTGCCAGTCGTGGAAGTGGAGAATGTCGAACGGGGGGGTGTCGCAGGCGCGGAAGGCGTCCACGAGCATGTTGCTCATGGTCCGGCAGTACTCGACGATGTTGTCGCCGAACGGCAGGCAGTAGTGGTAGTGGACGCCCTCGATCACTGCATCGCCGTTCTCTCCCCGCGTGAAGAAGTGGACTTCGTGCCCCTTTTGGGCGAGGTGCTCGGCGAGGTGGGTCGCTGCCGGTGCAAGGCCGCCCACCTTGAACGTGGAGTGAAGCGACTCCCAGCAGAAGAATGCTAACTTAAACGTTTCCATAATTGGGTGATCCTCTTCTGAATCGTTGAATGGAGTCTGGTGCGGTCGGAGACGCCCCGGATCGTCTTCGCCAGTCTTTTATCGCCGATGACCTGGTCGATCCACCGGTAGAAGTCGTTTCGCTCGACGTGGTAGCGGATGACGTCGTCCGGAACAAATTCGAGCATATGGGCGAACTCCTGGAGGCTGTGGGCGGCGTAGCCGGCCGGTCTGTCGCATGACGAGAAGTTGAACGCTTTGTCGGGAGGGACGCACCGGAGCGTGAGAGCGGACCTGGGAGATGGGGCGTTTGCTGCAGATCGCTCCTCTGCGTGTGAGAGGACCCGCATGAACGAGGCGAAGTAATCGTAGGTCGCCTGGTGGCTGACGGCGTGGAGCGGCTTTCCGCACGAGAGCGAGCGCATGGCCATCCGGCGGGTGTGCTCGGTATCGAGGAGGCACCGCCAGACTGCCGGGTCGGCGACCAGGCCTCCGGCCTCTTCGAGCGCTTCGAGGGCGGACTGCTGCAGGATGGTTCGCTGCCGGCTCTGCGGGCCTGTCGTCTCGCCGATCGTTCCGTGCGGCGGAAGCCGGGCGGCCTCTCGCGTGCGGACGGTCTCGATCCCTTTTTCTGCGAGAGCGGCCGGGAGCGCCCGCAGGAACTCGAAGATGCCCGTCTCGGGGCCGATGAAGTCCCCGAAGGTGCGGTAGTCGAGGAAGAGCGTGATGCAGTCGCCGGGGGATACGGAGAGCCACCCGGCATATCGGTCGGCCATGAGCGGCCATTTGTCCCACTCCCGCCAGGAGAACCGGACGGCGATGTCGTCGGAGAGGTCGCAGTTGGTGACGAGGACCGGGAGGCCCCGGTAGGTATAGGGATAATTCGGGTCCTTCTCCGGAACGTGTTCTTCGCTCCCCTCGATGATGGCCGCCTGAATTCCGGCCCCGATAAGCGCCTCTGCGGTGGCGGGGGCGATGGGGTAGTCGGTATGCGCGAACGTGGTCGGCACGACGGCGAAGTGCTCCTTCATCAGGGCCCGGTGCATGAGGACTTCGTCGGTGAACTCAGTGATGTCGGTAAACTGTCCGGCGACGCTGTGGTAGTAGGTCTGGGCGAGGAGTTCGGCGTTCCGGTGAGTCGCCGCCCGGGAGAGGAGTTCGAGCATCTCCGGGTACCACGCTTCCAGGCGTTCCACCACCGTTCCGGAGATGCTGAAGGAGCACGTAAACCCGTTGTCAAGAAGATCGAGGAGGAGTTCGGTCGTCGGCCGAAAGCAGCGATCGATGACTCGCCCGAGGTCTTTTTTGGCGTTCGGGTTAAAATAACTCTCGTTTGCGTTTCTCTTTCCCGTTACCATGTCTGGCTGGAACCCGGGATTGAGATAGCAGGGGTAATGAACATCGAATCCCAGGCATACCTTCGGTGGATTTGAGCCCTCGCCTGTCATCAGTGGTAAATGGCGGTTTGCGTATATAAATGTCGTCGATGCGGTAGACTTCCCGACCTCCGGTCTTTTGTCGGGCCCCGTATCCTGATTGCCCGACGGTTATTGCTCCCGGGGAGGATCGCAATGACCCCGGGATGCCGCCGGACGGAAGGAGACGCGCCTGCATGAGCGCTTGACGGATCTGCCGTGCGGACGATTGGTCCTGAGGAGGCATGTACCCGTCTCACGGTCACCTGATATCCATCCTCATGAACTTTACGTAGGTCGCGGCGAAGAAGACCGACGGGAAGACGATGAGCGCGGCAATGTTCATCCAGACCTGACCGAGGGCGTCGGCAAGCCCGCCGGGCGTCTCCTGCATCTCCGGACCGTAGACCGTATACATCATCGTGGCGAGCCGGGGGTTCGTCACCGCCATCGCGACCCGGTAGTAGTTCGTCTGCGGCGAGAGGATGTTGGAGACGTCGTTGATGAACCGCCGTTTCTCGGTGTAGGCCTTTCTCGCCTCTTCGTAATCTCTCCACGCCGGGTCGTCGGTTCCGCCGTATACCACACTCTGCGAGGAGCTGCTGACAAAGTAACCGCCGCCGCTCGAGGCCCGTACAACCTCTCCTCGCGGCGTCGGCATCGGGCCCATCTCCGGCGGCTCGGGGGGGTCGCCTGCGAGGGTGTCTGCGGCAATCGTCCCGAAGACGGGGAGGAGCGAGGAGACGA
>NZ_DANC01000016.1:0-54018 GCF_002499755.1 Methanoculleus sp. UBA291
ATGCACCCGCCGTTCCGCCGGGTGCACCTCGAAACCCTTCGGGTTTCTCCCGCTCCGGCTGCTCTACGGCCCGCAAGGATTCGCCGTGCCGATGCCGAGTCCGCTTGCATCACCGGCCTTGGGTGCCGGAGACGTCGATCCTGTTCTTGAGGACCGGAACGGTGCCCGGCTCTTCCGTCTCGGAGACTGTATACTATCGGATCCCGTGCTGTTGCCTGGCCCGAGATCCGTTGAGCTGGCGCAATTTCTCACGGACCTCTTCGATGAGGGGCAGAAGCGCATAGTCGATACAGGAATCCTCAACCCAGAGGGGAGATGCACCGACCAGGGCGATGTAAGTGTCGGCCGTGGCAAACGCTGTTTCAACCCAGTCTTCAGATCGGAGCACGATCTTCCGTGCATCCATACCCGGCTCGTATATGTTGTCGAGCGAGAACAGGACCGTATCTCCGTCACCGGGAGCGAGGATTATGGTCCGCGGGCCCGGGGTAGTCAGGTCGAACACATACGCCTTTCCTTCAAGGTAATTCTTGATGCTGAAGAAGAGCCCCACCACAAACAGGGTCGCGACGAGGGGGCTGTCGCAGTCGATGCCCTCGAACAACACCTGCCCGTCAACCGAGGGAGAGAACCTGAACAAAGGACGTTCCGGCGTTTCACCTTCAAGGAGGGTGACCCCGAACGAGATACGGGACACGCCCCCTTCCGGAGGAGGAGAGAGAAAACGGCGGTATGCACGCCAGGCGCAATCCACCAGAGCATCGTAGTCGAGGAGCTGCCCGTCGCCCGGTCGAACGTCCCGGCGGCGGCAGCACCGCATCAGTTCGTTCCGGCGGTCGGCAAGTATCCGGGGGTATGGGGTCCTGCTCAGATGAGGGTGGACCTCAAGCGCCTGCCGGAGGTACCGGTCTACCGTATCGATTACAGCCTTCATATAATCCTCTGTCCTCACCGCCATCGCCGGTATGACGACGGTATCCGATTCCAGCGCCGAGATCTTCAGTAGGTCGCGGCTGCAGGGCTCAAGAACGAGACGGGGTCCGGAGGAAGAGCAGGGCCGGATGACGACGGTCTCCCCATCGAGCAGTTCAAGGCCCGACTGAGTGAACACTCCTAGAAGAGAGGGAAGGGATGCTTCTCTGAAATGAGGGCCATGGCTGCCGGCCTCTCCCGGGAACGTGTAGTTTTCGCCGATCTTCAGGGAAAATGAACCTCGCTGATTGAGCCAGGCACGCCAAGGGGCGCTCTCAACATCCTGCCATAACTGATTCCACCAGGATCTTTCCCGTGAGGGATCCGCCCGGTACCTCTGCACGGAAATATCCTCGTCGATGAAGAACTCGAGAGTGAACGGTGTTACGGTCTCCTCCCCGGATGCGTCCTTCGTATCGGTATCCGGCAGGGAGGCGTTCGGTCCACGATCCAGCTCATGAATCTCTTTGAGATCCGTGCGAGCCGTCCGGACGTAGACATAGTCTCCTTCACGAAACTCTGCCGGGTCCTTCTTCGAGAGATCGACCTCGATCGTGCCGGTACCGAAGTCCACGAGGCCGTGGCGCCGTTCATAGGTGCCGTGACGCGCGGTCCAGCTCATGACGATGACGCCCCAGACCTCGAGCGAAGAGGAACTGCCGGGCAGAACCCGTTGAACCTGTTCCGGCACCCTCTCGACGACCTTGCTTATACCCCCGGAGATCTCGATCGCCGCTTTTTTCCAGAGCAGCGAGAGCGGACTGTCCCGATAGTCATTAAACAGCTCGAGCCCGGCGCCGTCCTGCATCTCCACCGTAACCCATGCGCCGTAGGGTTTGCCCATATAGAGAGCATCGGGCTCGATCTTCAGAACCCTGCCCCTGAGCGGATTCGGGATCACCGGTCCCGACCCCGCCGAGGAGAAAGAGCGCCCTGCATCCAGAGAACCCCCTGGATGTCGTCGCCCACGCGGGGCACGTAGCCGCCCGTCACGTACTCGGCCGCGTACAGGGCGATATCGATGTCGCGGCGGTATTCGCCGTCTTCGTCCCGCAACCGACAGAGCGGAACGATAAGGCGGTAAAAGGTTTTTCCGCAGAAACGAACCCTCTCCACATCTTTTACGGGAGAATAAAAGGCAAAATCGTCGATATCCCCCTCCGGCAGAGGGACGTAGGCGGCCATGTTCCGGGTAACGACCTCTCTTCCGCCCCGGTCGGCGATTGTACGCGGTTCGGCCCTGTACAGCACGTAAACGAAGGCCGCCAGGGCGAACGGGTAGGTATCGCCCGTCCGATATGCCCCTGCATTCCGGTAGTAGCGCACGTCGAAGAATCTCATGACGGCATCGTCGAGCGAGCCGACTATCTGCCCTTCGATCCCGTTTGCCCATTCTTCGACACCGTGCAGCCTCACCTCGTGGACGACGCCGTCCACGGCCACAGGGTATCCCGTGGAGATCGTTCGATCGACGGTGACGGCGCATGCAGTGAGGCGATCGGATTCCGGGATGTATGCGGAGATCTCGCGTCCGTTCGACTCACGGGTCTCGGGCGTCGCCGCTTCGTTTACCGCCCATGCGAGTATCCGGCGGACCTCTTCCATGGATCGCGTGACGCAACCCCAATGGTTCCCGTGGCCTCCCGGTTTCTTACCGCCACTGTTCGTCAAACCCATCGGATGACCCTCCTTTCAGGAGTTGGTTTAGGTATACACAGAGAGTTACTCCGCGCCGGATAACTCTTTCCTTTCTCTTGTTCGACCGAACGCTCCAGGATATGAAAAACCAACCCCGGTTTTCAGATGTCCCGGTCTCCGCCGCCTTTGACGCCGATCTCGGTGAGGTCATGATCGCGGCGGTCAGGTGTTGTTTTACGCCGATCGGTCCCTCCAGGGCGCCATCGGCGGCAGGTCGCCTGCTGTACGGAAGATCGAGCACATAGCGCGGGCCTGTCGGGTGCTCAAGGATGAGGCATTACTTCGGTCGGATCACCCGGAGCGCGATCTTCCCGGGATGGTGGAGATCAAGATACCGGTGAGCGTCGGCCGCACGATCCAGGGGAAACACCCGGTCGATATGAGGTTTTACGGCACCGGACTCGATAAAAGAGCCAAGTCTCCGTATAATGTCCGGCCCGGGCTCTGCATTATACCCGTTGATCCTGACGTCCGGCCGGGGTTGCGGTTCCGGGTGGATACCGTTGGGGAAGACGACCCTTCCGCCGCTGCGGACGCAGGAAACGACCTCTCCGGCCCCCTCACCGCCCGCGGTGAGCAGGGCGGCGTCGAGCTCTCCAAACCCGAACGAACGTATCGCGGATGAGATCTTGTCCCTTCGTCCGTCTATAACGCAATCGATACCGAGCCTCTTCACCAGAGCGACACCGTCTCTCCCGGATGCGACCGCGAAGACCCGCGCTCCCATCTGCCGTGCAAGTTGTACCGCCACGTGCCCGACGCCCCCGCTTGCTCCGAAGACCGCCACCGACTCGCCCCGCCCGAGGTTCAGCACATCGGCAAGCCCGCGCAGCGCCGTGATACCGGCACCCGATATAACGCTTGCCTGCTCTGCCGTCAGATCTTCCGGGGTGAGCGAGACGTAGCCTGCATCGACTGCAGCGAACTCCGCGTAGAAGCCGCCCTTCGGGTTCAGGAATTCCGGGGCGTAGACATGGTCGTCAGTCTTGAAGCGGGATACCCCCTCGCCGACTGAGGCGATACTGCCAGCGCCTTCCGATCCTAAGACATACGGAAACCGGGTCTCGATCCCGAGCATCCGGGCGTATCCTCCCTCACGCTCAAACGGGTCCCATGCGCCGACACTGGCATACTCCACCCGGATTAAGACCTCTCCGGGGGCGATCTCGGGTATGGGGACCTCCTGCACCACAAGTTCTTCGGGGCCTCCGAACCTGTTGATCACGGCGGCCTGCATTGTTTCTCCGGCCTGTTTCATCGTCGCTCTCCCTGTGAGTTAGGGACAGTCGCCCATAAAGGCGACGGCGGCCGACAACCGCGACCGCAAAGCACTTGTCGCTTCGCATGCCACCCAATTTATGGTTTTTTATGAGCCAATCCACTTCCCGGTGCAAAGAACAGCATCCCTGTACGCTTGAAGACCTCGGCTGGACAAAAGAGCACGATGCGGCGTTCTCGAAGTACGCCGGCCCGTATCTCGCCGGCCGCGTGGCCTGCCGGCAGAAGACCGTATGGGACGTGCTCGTCGACGGCGGGTCCGTCACGGCCGGGGTCTCCGGAGCATTGCGAAAAATCGGCCGCTTTCCCGCAGTGGGGGATTTTGTCGTACTGCTGAACCAGCCGGAGGCCGGAACCTCGATGATCGTCGATATCCTCCCGCAGAAAACCCGGTTTGCACGGGGAACGCCGGGACGCGAAGGCGCCGACCAGGTCATCGCGGCGAATATCGATACGGTCTTCATCGTCACGGCCGCCGGCCGAGACCTTAACGCCCGCCGGATCGAACGTTTTCTCGCGATCACCCACGCATCCGGCGCCTGCCCGGTGGTCGTCATCAACAAATCCGATCTCGCGGACGATCCCGTAGCGCTCGCCGACGAGATCACCTCGATCTCGCCCGGCATACCGGTCATCCCGATCAGCGCTGTGAGTGGGGAAGGCGTCGATCGGCTCGATCCGTACCTGTCGCCACGAACAACGATCGCCCTCATCGGCTCGTCGGGTGTCGGCAAATCCACCCTGATCAACCGGCTCGTGGGCCGGCCGGTGCAGGCGACCTCGCATACCCGCGACTATGACGATAGAGGGCGGCACACCACGACCGTCCGCCAGCTCTTCGTCCTCGCCGGCGGGGCGCTCATGATCGACAACCCCGGTCTGCGGGAGGTCGGTATCGGTACGGCATCCGCCGGTATCGCCGATACGTTCCCCGACATTCTCGAACTCGCGGAGGGCTGCAGGTTCTCGGACTGCCGGCACGAAGAGGAGCCGGGCTGTGCAGTGCAGGCGGCCGTCGCGGACGGAACCCTCTCAGCGTCACGGCTGAATAGTTTCCACCGGCTGATGCGGGAACTCGCATTCGAACGGGACAAAGAGGAGATCGGGCTTGTCCGGCTTGAAAAGAAGCGCTGGAAAGAAATTGGAAAAATTGCAAGGGATTTTGCGAAGACAAAGGGGAGGTAGCGGCCGTCCGGTTCAGCACCGCGGCTGCAAACCGACCCCCGGCATCTCCCGGAGGGGGAAAGGAGGGCCCATCGGATGAAAAACCGCCTCCCGGGCAGCAAGGTCAGCCGTTCTTCCGCAGGATGAAGAACTCGTAGCCGTACTCGTCGGCATGCTCCCGGTAGACGGCGGCCTCCCGTTCGGCGAACTCAATTTGCGCCTTCGCTTCGGGATTGCCGGCGACTTTCGGCCGCAGGTCTTCTATCCGCGTGTGGACCGGCACATAGTAATTCTCCCACCACGCGGACTTCGGGAGCGGGAAGGTCGCGACGACCTCATAGCCGGCATCTTCGGCGATCGCGCAGGTCTCCCGGACCGTTTTTATCGCCGGGTAGCAGTCGTTCCAGAACGCCGCCGCCTCCGGCGAGGGGGTTTCGGTGAACCAAACAGATTCGGTGAGGCAGAGGTAGCCGCCCGGCCGGAGGAGCCGCTTCCACGAGGCGAGCCCCTTCTCGAACCCCACGACAAAGATCGAGCCCTCCGCCCAGAGGACGTCGAACGTTGCATCGGGAAATGGCAGGTCGTCCATCGAGGCCCGGAGGGGGACGATCCGGCCGCCCACCCCGGCCGATGCCGCGCTCCGGGCGAGGTCGTCGAGGAACGGCTGGTGGACGTCGACGGCGGTAATGTGGCAGCCCGGGCAGATCCGGGCCAGCTCGACGGTCTGCATCCCGGCCCCGCACCCGATGTCCAGGATCTCCGGCCGGGCGGGAAGGTCGGCAAGCATCGAGAAGGCCTTCCGGGTGCATGCGTTGCTCCCCGGCCCCTGGCGGGGCAGGTTCTCGTGCAGGGTAAAAACGAAAGGAGTGTCCATGGGAGTAGTGCGCGGTTCGGCTTTATAACCCATGTGGTCGGCATTGCCTCCGGTCGGCGGGAGAGGAACGGGACGGCCCCGACTGCCGGAACCCGCATCCCGCCAGAGCCAAATACCATCGCCGCCCAACCATAGGTATGGACCAGCGAACCCCCGCCTCCGAACTCCGCGACCGCATGGAGCGGTTTCGAGATCGCATGGGCGCGGAGAACCCCACATGGGAACTTGCCGCAATCTTTGGCAGGGTGAACCAGTTCTACCTCACCGGAACTATGCAGGACGGGGTGCTCCTCATCCCCCGCGACGGAGAGGCGGTGCTCCGGGTGCGCCGGAGTTTCGAGCGGGCATTGGACGAGTCCTTCTTCTCCGATATCCGGCCGATGAAGAGTTTTCGCGATGCGGCATGCGGGATGGGCGCCTGCCCGGAAACGGTCCATGTAGATACGGAGGTGGTGCCCCTCGCGCTGCTCGAACGCTTCCGGAAGTATTTCCCCTTCAGGGAGGCGGGATCGCTCGATACGCAGGCAGCGGCAGTCCGGGCAAAGAAGAGCGCCTACGAACTCGCGATCATGGAGCGGGCAGGCAAAATCCACCGGCACGCACTGGAGGACTGCGTCCCCGGAATGCTCTGGGAGGGGATGAGCGAGGCCGAACTCGGGGGCGAAGTCTTCTCTCTCATGGTCCGGGAGGGGCACCATGGCATAGCCCGGTTCGGGCGGTTCGGGACGGAGATGGTGCTCGGACAACTCGGCTTCGGGGAGAACTCTCTCTACCCGACCAGCTTCGACGGACCGGGCGGATGTTACGGAGCGGCTCCCGGTGCACCGGTCCTCGGCAGCATGGGTCGGACGCTTAAATCCGGCGACCTGGTCTTCGTCGACTGCGCATGCGGGGTGCAGGGCTACCACACCGACAAGACGGTGACGTATATGTTCGGGCGATCGCTTCCCGATGAGGCGATAGAGGCCCATCACCGGTGCGTGGAGATCCAGGACGAAGCGGCTTCGATGCTGCGGCCGGGGACCGCACCCTCGGAGATCTACGAAGCGATACTCGACGGTTTAAACCCGAAATTTCTGGAAGACTTCATGGGGTTCGGCGACCGGCAGGCACAGTTCCTGGGCCACGGCGTCGGCCTCTGCGTGGACGAGACACCCGTGATCGCGCGGGGCTTCGACGAACCGCTCGAGGAGGGGCTGGTGTTCGCCCTCGAACCCAAGAAGGGAGTCCGGGGTGTCGGGATGGTCGGGATCGAGAATACCTTCGTGGTCGCCCGCGGGGGCGGCAGGTGCATCACTGGAACGAATGCCGGCCTGATCCCGGTGTACTGAGGCGGGAGAGCGGACCCTTCCGCGGGTCGCGCCCTCCGCCTCCCGGTCCCGGAAGTTCGTTCCTCTCCTACGCGGGAGGTCCGGCAACCGGCTGCAACGGCTGGACCTGCTGCTCAAGGAAGTCCAGCACCTCGCGGTTGACGATCTCCGCGTGGGTCCAGGTGATCCCGTGCGGCCCGCCCTCGATCACCACCAGGCGACTTCCCTCGATCAGTTCATGGGTGCGTCTGCCAGATATGGCGAAGGGCACGATACGATCCGCATCGCCGTGAATCACCAGGACCGGAACGTCGATGCTCGCAAGATCGTTCCGGAAATCGGTCAACCACGCCGAGACACAGTCGAGTGTGCCCCGGGGAGAGGCGGCCGCTGCGACGTTCCAGCTGAGGCGGACGACCTCGTCGCTGACACGGACGCCCCCGAAGGTATCGACGTTATAGAAGTCCGAGAGGAACCCGGAGAGGAAGGCCGGACGGTCGGCGGCGATGCTCTCCATGAACCCGTCGAAGACGCTGCCTTCGATACCTTCGGGGTTGTCGGATGTCTTCAGGAGGAACGGCGGGATCGCGGATATGAAGACGGCCCGTTCCACGCGCTCGCTCCCGTAGGTGCCGAGATAGCGGGCGACCTCTCCGCCGCCCATCGAGAACCCGACGAGCGTGGCGTCGGCGAGGTCGAGTTCCGTCATGAGTTTATGCAGGTCCTCGGCCAGGGTATCGTAGTCGTAGCCATAGGTCGGTTTCGCGGAGTTGCCGAACCCTCTGCGGTCGTAGACGATGACGCGGTAGCCTGAATCAAGCAGCACCGAGACCTGCTTCTCCCAGGATTTGCTGGAGAGCGGCCAGCCGTGGATCAGGACGACCGGCTTACCCGTGCCGTGGTCCTCATAATAGAGGTCGATGGTGCCCGAGTTTTCTTTATCAACGGTGATATAGGACATAATGATACCTCCTCTTCCGCGGGGTCCCGGGACGTATCACTATAAATAGTTGTGGTCCGGTTCCCGGAACAAATCGCAGAAGGGTTCGCTGAGAACAGAAAACCTAATATCTGCAACAGTCTAAGGCCTGATTAGCAATGGGGAATCGATCGGACCTTTTCAGGACGGCACTCATCATAGCAGGTATCCTCGCGGTGATCCTCTTCGTATTCATAGCGCTGACCGCAGTAACTCTAGGCCAATCCTCGGCGGAGAGTTTCAGGTCGACGTATCACTACGGCCTGACGATCTCGACATCCGGCCCTCTCGACGATGTGGTCCTCCTGATCCCCCTTCCTTCCTATTACAACCGAGATACCGGTACAAACGTCACACCCTTCGATCTCTCCCGTGCAAATCTCAGAAACTTCGACAGGAGCAATATATCGGTGAGGATCGAGAACGTCAGCGGGATTCCCATGCTGAACATCTCGGCCGGGCGGCTCGATCCCGTCTATAAAAACCGCGTCCAACCCATCGGGATCATGCCGGGGCAGAACGAATCGGATCTCCCGCGACCGACCCACGTCTACTCCAACAGGTACTCGGAAGAGACGCCAGTGCTCGTCGAGATGGAACTCTCTATGCCTACTACCGAGTCGGGTCACGAGATCGAGACCCGGAGGCCGATAGGAGCCGAGCCCCTCTTCATGCCTTACCGGGTCGTCGGTGCCCTGAATGCCTCCGGCGAACCCATCGATGGTTATTACGTGAGCCCCGGGTCCTCCGGCTACGTCGTCGAGGTCCCGTTCATCCTCTCGTTTGACGCCGGGGATGAGAACGTCCTCACCATCTCGGCGGACTTCCTGGGGACAAACCAGTGGTGGATTCTCGGCTGGCAGTCGAACTCGTACAGCGAGAGGGTGGGCCACGAGTTCAGGGGTCCCTGCAACGGCACCTACCCGGTAAAAGGCATCCTCATCACCGGTAAGGGCGTCTACTGACCCTCTGCAAGAGCCCCGGGCGGTCCGGACCGCGCTGCGAGGAACGTTCAGTACGGCGGCGGCCATGATCGGTAACGTCTGAATAAATTTGCCCTTTTTCTTAATCTACCGCTTTTGCAGAGATATTCATGGAGAAGAGCGGTTCTGGACATCAATCTCTGGCGTGCAGTTACTTTTATGATGACCGACCGGAATGTGGGGATACTCCCAAGCCGGGATCAGCATGGTAGAGCACAATTGCAGGCCCCGGTCGGGGCGACAGAGATGCGGGTGAAGGATATGGATACGAGGCGAAAGATAAATGAGAAGAGCAAGCAGGAGCAGCTCGACAGGGTCCACCCGGACCCGGAACGCGAGTACCTGACGACGAATCAGGGAGTCCGGGTCAGCCATACCGACGATGCGCTGAAGGTGGGGGAGCGGGGGCCGACGCTCCTTGAAGATTTCCACTTCCGCGAAAAGCTGACGCACTTCGACCACGAGCGGATTCCAGAGCGGATCGTCCATGCCCGCGGTTCGGGCGCTCACGGCTACTTCCAGGTCTACGAACCGATGACCGAGTACACGCGGGCGGCGTTCCTCCAGGACCCGAAGAAAAAGACCCCGGTCTTCGTCCGGTTCTCGACCGTCGTCGGGTTCCGGGGGTCTGCCGATACGGTCAGAGATGTCCGGGGGTTTGCAGTGAAGTTTTACACGGAGGAAGGGAACTACGACATCGTCGGCAACAATATGCCGATCTTCTTCATCGTGGACGCCATCAAGTTTCCCGATCTCATTCACGCGATCAAGCCGGAGCAGCACCACCAGATGCCGCAGGCCTCCTCCGCCCACGATACCTTCTGGGATTTTGCGGGGAGTCTCCCGGAGATCACGCACATGCTCATGTGGGTCCTCTCGGACCGTGCGATCCCGCGAAGTTACCGCATGATGCAGGGCTTCGGGGTCAACACTTTCCGGTTCGTCAATGCCGAAGGGAAGGCGCGGTTCGTCAAGTTCCACTGGCGGCCGCTGCTCGGCATCCACTCGCTCGCCTGGGACGAAGCGCAGAAACTGGCCGGAAAGGACCCGGACTTCAACCGCCGCGACCTCTGGGAGGCGATCGAGATGGGAGACTACCCGGAGTACGAGTTCGGGGTGCAGATGATCGAGGAGGAGGACGAGCACAACTTCGACTTCGATATCCTGGATGCGACGAAGATCTGGCCCGAAGAGGAGGTAGCGATCCGGTGGATCGGAAAGATGACCCTGAACCGGAACCCGGACAACTTCTTCGCGGAGACCGAGCAGATCGCTTTCTGCCCGGCGAACGTCGTGCCGGGGATTGACCTCTCGAACGACCCGCTCCTGCAGGGCCGGCTCTTCTCGTACCTCGATACCCAGTTGATCCGCCTCGGAGGCCCGAACTTCCAGGAGATCCCGATCAACCGTCCGCTCTCGCCGGTCGCGAACAACCAGCGGGAGGGCTACCACCGGACGACGATCGACCAGGGCCGGGTCAGTTACTTCCCGAACGCACTCGGGGAAAACAAACCCCGTCCGGCTCCGGCGGAAGAGGGCGGCTACGTCCACTACCAGGAGAAGATAGAGGGAAGGAAGATCCGCGCACGCAGCGAGAAGTTCAACGACCATTTCAGCCAGGCGAAACTCTTCTGGAACAGCATGTCGGAGGTGGAAAAGGAGCATATCGTCAAGGCTTTCCACTTCGAGCTCGGGAAGGTCTCCGATACAGGGGTCCGGTCGCGGGTGGTGGACCTTATCAACAACGTCGACGGCGACCTTGCGATACGGGTTGCGCAGGGGATCGGGGTGCCTCCCCCGGCACGGAAGGGGGCGCCCTCCGGGACGAAGAAGTCCCCGAATCTCAGCCAGGAGACGACCGTCATGGACACCATCAAGAGCAGGAGGGTTGCGATCCTCGCCATGGAGGGGTATAACCGCGACGAGGTGGTGCAGGTGGAGCAGGCGCTGAAGGACGCCGGGGCTCATCCGGAGATCGTCTCAGAGTTCTACGGCAGGGTCAGGTCTGCCGACGGTAAAGAGATGGAGGTGGACAGGAGTTACGCCACCACCGGTTCCATCGTCTACGACGCCGTGTATATCCCGGGCGGGAGACACGCGGAGACCCTGAAAAACCAGAGTTACGCGATCCACTTCGTCAACGAGGCCTTCAAACACGGTAAGCCTATCGGGGCGATTGGTGAGGGCATCGAACTTTTGAAGGCGTCGGCCATCAAGGGAGTGGCCTTTGCCGATACCTCCGGAGGGGAAGCCCTGGCCGAGATGGGGGTTGTGACCTGCGGGAGTCAGGGGAGTGTTAAATCCTTCATCGACCAGTTCAAGACGGCCATTGCCCGGCACCGCCACTGGGACCGGGAGAGGATGGAGCAGGTGCCCGCCTGATGGGGGGTCGCCTGTAACAGAGAGCCGGGGAGAGCCTCCCCGGAGATTCTTTTTAGCTCCGGGCCGACTGATCTGCTCGCATAGGGCTCTCAGCCGCGCAGCATCGGGGAAGTGAACCAGAGCCCGGAGAGCCGGTGCGACTCGTCATCCTTCCGGAAGACGAACCGGAGGTCCACTCCGTCCTCCCTCTCGAACGCCGCCTTGTAGGTCACGGTGATGAGCTCGTCGGTCTCCGTAACGACGGGGTCTCTTCTGGAGTCGTAGAGCCCGATCTTCGATGTGATGAATTCGCGGGTCTTTTCAAACGCGGCTTTGTCCATGGCCCGTTTCATCTCATCGTCGAAATCGCGGGAGTAGATCGTGTAGTTGCCGTCGTTGAGGCCGGAAAGGAGGTTGTCGGCGATCGGGTCCGCGTATGCAAGCACCTGTGCCCTCCTCTCGTCGGAGACGACGGTCTCCTGGCTCATGCAGCCGGATGCAGAGACGGCGAGAAGGAGCACCAGAGCGGCGAGAACCGATACCTGAGGATAATTCATCATAGAGGGTCGAATCGGGAGATGATGAATGTATCCTTCCCATGAAGTCAGTGGAAAAAGTTGTTCTCTGTCTTACCTCACTGCACCGCCCGCTTCTCCTCCACCGGAGGGTTCTTGATCGTAACCGTAAGCGGCTGCGTATTCTTGCCGCGAACCTCCACGGCATACGTACCCGGCGCCGGGAACTTGTGTGCGAAGAACGTATACGTCTGCTGGCCGCCGCCCGCAAGGTCCTGCTTTTTCTCGGCCAGCTTGCCGTTGATCCACAACTCCGCCGTAAAGAACGTATCCCAGTTCGAGGACGGGACGCCTTCGTTGTCGAACCAGTAGCCGATACTCACCGAGACGTTCGGAAAGAAATACGGATTGCCGTTCTCGTCACGACCGCCGCCGGTGCTTCCGCTGACCGTGGGGTATGCTTCTACGGACTTTATTGCTGCAGGTCGATAGGTTGGTGACATACTACCAAAATTATAAAAATAATATAATAAATTTCCCCTCACCCCTATTGACCCCGGCCGATGCAATGTTTACGAGGCGGGGAAGGTCGTCTACCGTTTGTTGGGAACGCAGGCGACTATCCGGGGGTACTACGGTTCGAGAGGGAAAGGAGTGCGATAGTGATCCCTGCTTTTGGAAAGGGTTAACTTTTAGACAGTTTCTTTGCGGCGTATCCTCTCTTCCCACACAGGGGAGAGGTGGAATCGCGAAGCGTTGTAAAGAGCATGGTATCACTCACGGTATCATCCCCGACGGGAGGAGGGGTGGCCATATTGACGTTGCCTCTACACAGGTATGGCTGCAGCGATCCGCCGGCGGTCTCGGTCGTTCCACATTCCTTGTGTCAGCCCTCTTGTCGTGGCCCATTGCCCGGGCGTGCAGCCCACATCGCCCCATCCTCGGTGAGCCGGTAGATGATCCAGTTCCCCTGCTGGTCGCCGGCGATCAGCCCTGCTGTTTTCAGGACTGAGAGATGGTAGGACAACTTTGAATCTGCTATTGCAAGCACCGCCTTGATGACACAGACGCAGAGCGGCTGCACGGAAAGCATCGCGAGGATCTTGAGGCGGAACGGATCGGCAAGTGCGCGGTGGACGGTGCTCTCCCGTGTGAGCGCCGCATCATCCGGCAACTGCTCTACCAGTCCTGCGATGCCGCCGCTCCGGCAGAGCGACTCCTCGACGTCGGGAGGGAGGGGCAGGGATGCATCCCGGTCTTTCCTGTCTTCTGTCATCGGGATATCACATGTCATTTCAAAATAATACGAAATTGAAATGCCTTAACCTTTTGTTGCTACCCTATGAGGTACGAACCGGTCGTTCGACTGCAGAGAATAAAAGCGTGGACAGTGTAAGTGTCGGTTTCACCGGCGGCAGGGGCCGCACGGATCATTCCGATCCAGGCACTACCGCAAGCTCGTGAATGATCCTCCGCTTCAACTCTTTTTGAAATCAAAATATTTATCGGGTGGTGATGCCCACTGTATTTCAAATAATGTTGAAACACCATAGAGAAGTATCACCATGACGGACGTCGCCAGCAAAAACCAGAAGAAAAGCATCGCCGGAAGGTTCAGAAGACTCCCTGCACCGGAGAGCAGTTGCAGGTGCGGCGGTGAGTGACCGATGGGTACCGTCGACCAGGTACATCCTCCTGCAGCGGGCCCGCGTCTCTCGGTGATCGACCGCTATCTGACGCTCTGGATCGTGATTGCCATGATCGCCGGTGTCGCCGTAGGCTACTTTCTCCCCGGCGTGCCGGAGGTGATCACCGGCTTTTCGATCGGCACCACCTCCATCCCGATCGCGCTCGGGCTGATCCTGATGATGTACCCGCCGCTCGCAAAGGTCCGCTATGAGGAACTCGGCCGGGTCTTCCGCGACACCCGGGTACTCGCCCTCTCCCTCGTCCAGAACTGGATCGTCGGCCCGGTGCTGATGTTCCTCCTCGCGGCGGCGTTCCTCGCAGGGCGGCCCGAGTTCATGTACGGTCTTATCCTGGTGGGCCTCGCCCGGTGCATCGCCATGGTGATCGTCTGGAACGATCTCGCGAGAGGCGACTGCGAGTACTGCGCCGCCATCGTCGGCGTCAACTCGATCTTCCAGGTGCTCTTCTACGCCGTCTACGCCTACGTCTTCATCACCGTCCTCCCGCCGCTCCTTGGTATCGGCGCCGGGACGGAGGTGCCGATCACCATCACGGGCGTCGCCGTCACGGTCTTTATCTACCTGGGCATCCCGTTCATCGCCGGATTCCTGACCCGATTCGCGCTCCTCCGGGTGAAGTCGAAGGAGTGGTACCACAAGCGGTTCATCCCGAAGATCTCGCCGATCACCCTGATCGCCCTGCTCCTCACCATCGTGGTGATGTTCTCGACGCAGGGCGGCAACATCGTGGCGCTGCCGTTTGACGTCGTCCGGATTGCCATCCCGCTCACGCTTTACTTCCTGATCATGTTCTCCACGAGTTTCTGGATGAGCTGGAAGATCGGAGTCGACTACGGGAAGTCAACGTCACTTGCGTTCACCGCCGCGAGCAACAACTTCGAGCTCGCCATCGCCGTCGCCATCGGGGTCTTCGGGATCGGCTCCGGCGTGGCGTTTGCCACCGTCATCGGGCCGCTCATCGAGGTGCCGGTGTTGCTCGCGCTCGTCAACGTCGCCCTCCGGCTCCGCGACCGCTGGTACGGAGGAACGGCCGAAGCATATTGTCCCGCGCCACATGAGGGATTATCATGAAGAACGAACTTATCGTCGAATGGCAATGTCGGAAAAGACATCGAGAACACCTGCGAGCGTTGCGGCGAGACCGGGCGGGCGGTGATGGACATCGTCGAGCGGATACGCCCGGTGATCGAGGAAGAGGGCATCATGGTTCAGGTTGTCGAGACCGTCCTCGAAGACGATGCGATCGCAGACTCAAACAGCATCCTCTTCAACGGCAGACCATTTGAGGACCTCATCGAAGGCATGAAGGTTACCAGCACTCCCTGCGCCTCCTGCGCCTGCATCACCGGGCAGGACGACGTCGAGTGCCGTGCGGTCGAGTACGGCGGCGAGCGTTATGAGTCGATCCCGCCGGAACTGATCGCCCGGGCGGTATTGAAGGCGCTCGGGCTGGAGTGAGACCATGAAGAAGAAAGTGCTCTTCGTCTGCACCCACAACGCCGCCCGTTCGCAGATGGCGGAGGGCTACCTGAACGCCCGTTACGGCGACCGTTATGAGGTCTTTTCCGCCGGCACCAGGCCCGGAACTCTGAACCCTTATGCGGTCGGGGCGATGGCCGAGATCGGGATCGATATCTCCGGGCACCGCGTCAAAGACATCGCCGAGTTCGATGAGCACGAGATGGATTATCTGGTTGCGGTCTGCGAGGGAGGGGTCTGTCCGCTCTTCCCCCGGGCAAAGGAGGAGATACGCCGGGAGTTCCCGGACCCGTCGAAGCTCACCGGCACCGACGAGGAGATCGTGGCCGGCGTCCGGCGCATCCGGGACGAAATCGCCGCCTGGATCGACGCGGCGTTCGGGGCGATGTGATGGTGTTCACCATCGTTGCCTACTCCGGGTCTCGGACGCCGGGAAGCGGCCGCTCAGGCAGGGACAGCGGTCATGTGCCGGTGGCATGGTCGAGATCTGCTCGCGGCCACCCGGCCGACGGCGTCGCTGGGGGCTGTGGTCCGGCACGCAGATCGCGTTCTCGTGCTGGACGGGTGCGGTGACTGCTACGGGAAGAAGGGGGCGCGGGACCGGTGTCGAGCTGCACCTGAACATCATCGCAGCATCCTGCGACAGCGAGAAGAACGGAACGGCCGAGCCCCGGTTCGATGAGATCGAACGTCTGGTCTCCGCTGTGCTTGAGGCGTTCCGGCGATGAACTGCGGTGATGACTGAATCCCGGTTTACCAGTTCGATGATAGTGTTTTCTATTGTGATCCGCGCTTTTTCCTTATGCATCAACTCTATCTCATACGCACAAAGACCTTCTTGACTGGTAGCACCGGGAACCTGTCTCCCCTTGATTCATACTAGATATACGGTGTTTTTTCTGTGCGGTCCTTTCCGATGTGCCCGATAAAGTCAGGCTCTAGTACTCTCTTCAAGAGGGCGCACCCCCACGCATGATCGTACCTCAGGTGGTGAACGTCAAATTTTTTCACTTATCTATAACCCGGGCTTGGAGTGCGAGGGGTGGGATTCGAACCCACGGACCCCTGCGGGAGTGGATCTTAAGTCCACCGCCTTTGGCCGGGCTTGGCTACCCTCGCTCGAAAAATATCCTGTACCTATTATCTATCGCAGGTATTAAGCTCAGCGTCCGGTGAAGACGACCCGGCCGGCCGTTCATTGCACCGAACCCCGGTCAGTGCAGGAGCCAGAAGGTATTTGGGGTATCGTTACGATTTTGCAGGAGAGCATGGGGAGAACCCGGGACAACGGAGGCAACCATGGAGGCGGATCGTAACCCGTACGATAGCAAGCCGGAAATGCCCTGCCGGCACGCCCGGACCGATAAAGACGGCGTGAACTGCCAGGACCGCTGCCGGCTCGTCAATTTCGCGTTCGGGAGCATATCGAAGGGTGCGGTGCTGCTGCTCGTCCAAGCGAAGCAGGCCCCGGTCCAGGGCAGGCTCTGCCAGCCCGAGCAGGGGGCGGCGGACGGCCTTCACCGGACACGAGCCCGAAGAACGCCCGAACACGGCAGCGGCGGACACAAACACGGAGGATAAACCGATGACGGACACCCGGACGCTTCTCTCGGCGCTCTCGTTCGGGCTCGCAGGCGCCTGTTTCTTCGCGTACCCTGCAATCCGGCCCTACACCGACGAAGCGTCCCTCGCCGGCGCCGAAGCATTCGCTTCACCCGCCTGGCTTCTTTCGCATACGCTCGCCATAGTCGGGTTCATCCTGCTCACGCTGGGGCTGCTCGGCCTGTATGGCCGTCTCCGCGGAACGAAGGCCGAAACCTGGGGCATCACGGCGCTTGTCCTGACCTGGATCGGCACCGGACTGATCCTGCCCTACTACGGGGTCGAGACCTTTGCGCTGCACGCCGTGGGCAGGGAAGCGCTCCGGGAGAACAGCGTCGGCCTGTTTGTAACGCTCACGGACTCGATCCGGTTTGGGGAGTGGGTCTGGCTCTTCACGTTCGGTCTCCTCGCTCTTGCAGCCGGCGCCATCCTGTTTGGGATCGCGATCTGGCGGTCGGGTCGCCTCCCCCGGTGGAGCGGTATTCCCCTGGCGCTCGGCTTCGCGCTCTTTCTCCCGCAGTTCTTCACGCCCCCGCCGGTCCGGGTCGCCCACGGGCTGCTCGTCCTCGCCGGGTGCTGGCTCGTGGCGTGGAGCATGGTGAACCACCGGACGGGCGAAGGGGACGCACGCTCCCGGTAACCATCTCCCGTGCGGAGTCAACCTTCCTGGCCTATGAACCGGTAGTTCGTGATGAGCATTGAAGCGCACCGAAAGAAAAATGCCGGGTATCCCGCCGCCCTACTGCAGCACGATGTAGGCAAGGATCGAGAGCAGGAACGCAAGCGCAAGGATCATAAAACTGATCGGGGCGATGAACGCGAGCATCGCGTTGACGGTGCTTGCAAGTTGCGAGACCCGCTGCGACCCGAAGACGACGACCCCCTCGCACGAAGCCGTTGCCGCCCCCACCCGGGCTGGGGCAAGGTCGGCGACCGCCTCCCGGACCGCCTGCTCCACATACGGGACGATCTCCTCCACCGGCACCCGATACCCGACCGGGTTCTTGCCGCTGATGGTATTTACCGTGTGGGTATCGGTGGTCATGACCTCGGCCTCGTCAACGTGGCCGAGCACCACGGAGCGAAGTCTCTCCCGGACGCCCGGGACCATGTTGTTCCCGTCGATCAGGACGTAGGCCGCCCGCTCTCCGCCGACCTCCGTCGCCAGCACCTGCACCCCGAGCGACCCGAACCCCTGCTCGCGGGTGAACGGGACCCGGACATGCGAGACACCGATCGCGAGCGTTTCCATGGGAAGATCCCGGGCAACCCTGAACCCCTCGCGTGCGGCGGCGATGTACTCCGTCGCGATCCGGGTTGCCGGGAGGACCGGAGAACCCACACTGGCCATGCAGTTGTGGGCGTCCACGAAGGCGACCGCCGAGAAGGCGCATCTTCCTTCGGCCATGATCACCGTCCCGATCGAGTAGTCGAGGTCCTCCGTCCGTTCCGGAGAGCGGGTGCTCACCATCAGGAGGGCGTCTCCGAACCGCTGGCAGAGGATTGAGACCGATCCCGACGCGACCCGGACCGGGCGGCTCGCGGAGCCGGAGAAGGTGAGCCTTTCCCGGGACGCCTCAACGGCGCGGGCGATCTTATCGATCTCGCTCTCCGAGACCAGGTTGAAGTCGTGGGTGGCGCAGCCGTGAGCGACCAGCGTCTCCTCGGGAAACGTGTCGTGGAGGATCCGCGGAAGGTTGCCGCCGCCGACGTCGCCCATCGGCCCGGGATGGACGTTCGGGACCGTGAAGAGAGCGTCCTCCCCGGAGTCGCGGGAGAAGAAGAGCGAGACCTGCGGGACGTAGACCTCCTCGCCGATCTCGCGGAAGAAGTCCTCCATCTTCTTTGAGTCGTCGGTCAGGTGGGCGATGAAGGTGTTGAGGAAGTTAAGCCCGCTGATCTGGAACGCCCGCTTCAGCGGCCGCTCGATCAGCCAGATCAGGAAGACAAAGACCAGCCCGAAGACTCCCTGGAGGAGGAGAGCGTAGGGCACGAACCCTGGAGTAAAATACCAGGCCCCGACCGTTATCCCGGCTGCGCTCTGGAGGAACGCGGGAAGGACCATCCGGATGATCCGGTAGTCGGCCACGGCAACGAGGACCAGCAGCCGGAGGCCGAAGACCAGGCCGAGAGCGACCGCATAAAGTGCGGGAAAGACCTCCCTCCCGAAGACCAGGACCGGCGAGAGGCTCAGGATCACGGAGAGAACCGTGCAGGCCAGGGCGAGGAGGGCCGACCGGTTCCAGGTGAGTTGCCCGCCGGAATATCCCACCAGAGGCACGGTCAGCAGGAAGGCGACCAGTGCCGGGACGGAGAACCCGAGGGTCCCGACCAGGAAAAATTCTTGTCCGGCCCGGTAGGTGGCGGCGTCGATGATGAGCCCGAGCACGACGATGAGCGCAAGGGACCTCGGCCAGGACGGGGCGGAGAAGATGTACCGCGTGAGCCGCTCGACACGCACATCGGGACCGGATTCCATCAGGCGCCCCCGGATGCCACTCCCGGACCGGGGGCAGGAGCCGGTGTCATCCCGCCGGCACATTGCACGTTATTCCCCATAATTTAGGTCAGTATTTCTCCGGGCTCGCCAAAGACCTTCCGGTACCGTGCAAGCATCCGGTCCCAGTCCGGAAGGTTCGTCTGGGTGCCCGTCCGCTCGACGACATAGGACGAGACCACCGCCCCTGCACGACAGCAATCGAGCGGGGTGTAGCCCTTCCGGAACGCCGTGAGGAAACCGGCCCGGTAACCGTCGCCGGCGCCCGTGGGGTCGACGGCATCCACCCTGACGGCCGGGACATGGTGCTCCTCGCCGTCCATGCAGAGGACGCTCCCCTCCGCCCCCCGGGTCGTGACCGTCATGGGGACCGACGCAACGAGCGCATCCTGCTCCACCCCGAGCATATCGCACATCCGGTCCATCTCGTGGTTGTTCGAGAAGAGGATGTCGACGTTTGCAAGGATAACCTCGAGTTGCTCGGGGGTGTAGCGAAGGAGGTCCTGGCCCGGGTCGAAGGAGGCGAATTTGCTCTTCCGGGCCACCCGGACGTTGAAGTCGGGGTCGGCCGTCGCCATGTGGACGAAGTCGAGGGCGGGGGCCTCCGCACGGGAGAACGCGGCCGACGCACCCCATTCAAAGAAGGTCTCCTGGTCGCCGGCGTCGTCCGTAAAGACGTATGCGGTTGCGGTGCGGGCATCCCCGACCACGGAGAAGTCCTGCACGATCTCGAGGTCGTGCATCCAATGGTCGTAGTCGCTGCCCGGAAAATCGCCGCCGACCGATGAGATCAGGCGGCACCGCTCCCCGAGCATCGCGATCCCGACCGCGATATTCGCCGCTCCGCCGCCGAAGTAGACGGAATGGGCGGTGATATAGGTCGAGTTGTGCCTTCCGGGGAGTTTCGGCACCCGGAAGAGATGGTCGACGGCGGTATGCCCGACGACGGAGATCATAGTTCCTCCACTTCCTGCACCTTCAGCGGAACGTCGCGCAAAGCCTTGCCGACAACCGACTTTGCTATCCGCGATGCGTGTTCGCCGGATTCCGCACGGAAGACCTTCATCTGAAGGACGAGGCCGACGAGGGCGGTGTTCGCCACCACAAGAGCGGTGTCGAGATCCCCCTCGCAGAGGGGGCAGGCGCTCACCCCGGCCTCGATCTCCACGAACTTTGCCGAAGGATTGAGCCGTTTCCCCGCCTCGCTGATCGCGATGCTCACGGCATCGTCCATCGACCTGACATCTTTAATTATCCACGCTGATTCAAGCGTAACCAAATAATCCGGCATAATCTCTCCGAAATAGGCGTCCTACCAGGTCTCACGGTGCGTGTGCTCGTCCACCGGCATACGCTCCATAGGTTCGAGCGGCGGCGTTCCCCTGCCGACCGCGAGAAGCGCGACGGGACGGACATGCTGGGGGAGGCCCAGGGTCTCGCGAACAGAGTCTTCGTTGAACGCCCCGGTCCAGCACGAGTGCAGGCCCCGGGCATGTGCGGCGAGCATCATATACGTGCAGGCGATGGTGGCGTCCTGCACCGCGTAGAGGATCCCCCGCTCCCCGTAGTGCGACATGGACCGTACGTAGTTCGCACAGACCGCAAAGACCGCAGGGGCCTCCCGGATGTGCACCTGCTCGAAGGCCGCGAGCGCAAGCTCCTCCCTCGCGTCTTCGTAGGTTACGATGACGACGTCCCATGCCTCACGGTTTCCGGCGCTCGGCGCCGTTCTCGCAGCGGCGAGGATGTAGTCGATATCCTCCGGGTCAAGCGGTTCCCCGGAGTATTCCCGAACCGACGACCGCGTTTTTAAGAATCGAAGAAAATCAGATGAGTTCATGCTCTTTGAGCGTATCCCACGCAGCCTGTGCGGCGGTCGTAACGGCGCTGACGCCTCTGCTCAGCCGTTCCGACGCGGCGCCCAGTTCCATGCTCTCGGTGAGAGCGATCGCTTCGTTGAGGTGATCGATGGCCTTCTTAAATTCACCAAGTTCCGTGCCCCCATACGCAAACTCGAGCTCCGAACGGATTGACTCGAGCACCATCACGAGCATCCGTTTTCCGCCGGGTTTCTCCTGGAGCGGAAACTGGATCAGGGCTGTCGTCAGGTGCGACCCGACAATCAGTTCGGATTTCGCCCGTTCGGCAAACTGGTAGACCCTGACGGCGGTTTTGAGATCCATACTCATACTGGAACTCGCTAGTATAAAAAGTATCGAAAGAGAAGAGCGGGACGGCTTATCTTGATTTCTGCTTGGTCCCGAGAGCCGACACCTTGGCGCGCCGTATACACCGGCGTACCCGTGCGTCCATGGTGGGGGCGCCTCCACCTCGGCCTCGGCCGCCGCGTCCACCCCGTCCGCCGCGTCCGCCGCGCCGGGAGTCCTGTCCTTCCCTGTTTGCTCGTTTGAGGATAGCCGCCGCAGGCTTGAACCGCTGGTTCGGGCCGGGTCTCTTCACTTCGCCTTCACTTGCAGGGACGAGTCGTATCTGCCCCTTTACGCCCTTAACCTGGGCCCACTGAACACTTCCTGTCTTTCCCATGATAGAACTCCTTTATGATTATGAACTGACCCTCTGATAAAAGTAACCCGGAGCCCGGCCGGGACAGACCGGGTCCGGGGCGGGAGGCAATCGTTCCGGAGATCAGGCAAGTAATTCTTTTAGTTCGCGCCTGAGGACCTCGCTGACGACCTTGCCGTCCACGCTCCCCCTGAGTTCCTGCATGACGACCCCCATCAGGGGACCAAGTGCGCCCATGCCCTTCTCGCGGGCGAATGCCTCCCGCTCGGCCACGATGCGGTGCACGATCGCTTCCACATCGGCCCGCGACACGGCGGGGGCCATCCTGGCAATGGCTGCATCCACCCGCTCCCGGGGCGTTCCGCCGCCACCGCCCGCCGTCCGGGCGAGTTCGGTGATCAGGTCGGGGATCGCCTCCTTTGCAGCCCGGCCGGCTTCCACGGCGGAGAGGAGGGTAAGGATCTCCTCTTTACTCACCCGGTCGACGGCCACGCCGTCGCGGGCAAGTTCCCGGCAGGTGGCAAGCAGTGTCCGTGCCGCGGTGGTGGGGCGGACACCGGCGGCGACGGCCGCTTCAAACGTCGGCAGCCGCTCGGAGAACGCCATCTGGTGCGCCAGCGCCTCGTCAAGCCCGAACGCCCTGACAAACCGCTCCGCCCGGTCGGTCAGAAGTTCGGGCACCGCGATGCTCTCCCAGCGGTCCTTATCGATCTCAACCGGAAATACGTCGGTCTCGGGGTACATCCGTGCAGCTCCGGGAAGCGGGCGCATGTAGGCCGTGCTCCCTTCTTCCAGCATCTTCCGGGTCTCCTCGGGCACGCCGGAGAGGGCCATCTCCGCGCGGATCATCACCTGCTCGATCGCGCAGCCGGCCCGCTCTCTTCCCGCCGCCACGATGACGACGCAGTCCTCTTCCGCGGCGCCGACAAACGCCCGCAGACGGGCGACCTCCTCTGCGGTGACGCCGTAGGCGGGGAGTTCGTCGGTGTGGAAGATCCCGCCGACGCCGCACTTCTTCGCGTAGTCCGACATCTCGCTCCCGAGGCGGCGGCCGGGCTGGATCTCCCGCCCGACGAGACCTGCAAACCCGCAGAGCCGGACGGCGAGGATGGACTTCGCCTTCTTCAGGATGGAGGATGCCGTCCCGGCAAAGAGTTCGGCGACGTCGACGACGGTGTGGTCGACCCGTGCGCCGCGCTCCCGTAAAGCGTCGCGAACGGCAAGGAGGTTCGTCTGCCGTTCGACCTCGCGGCGGACCACCTCGGCGATGAGGTTGAGTTCCTGAACGCCCTTGATCTCAACCCGTGCGCCGCCGGCGATGGAGACGTTGATGTCCTGCCGGATCGTCCCGAGGCCCCGTTTCACCCGGCCGGTGGAGCGGAGCACCATACCGATATACTCGGCGACCCGCTGGACGGCCTCCGGGGTGTGCATGCAGGGAGCGGTGGTGATCTCGACGAGCGGGATACCCAGGCGGTCGAGGGAGAAGGTCTCGCCCTCGACCCGTTGCGCCGCCTCCTCTTCAAGGCATATCGTCTCGATCCGGCAGCCGTCCGGGAGGGCGCCGGAGAGCGCAACGAGCGCCGTCCGCTGGAACCCGCTGGTGTTCGAACCGTCGATGACGAGTTTTCGCATCGTCTGCACCTGCTCGACGGGGGTCATGCCGAGCATCTTCGCTATCGTGAGGCAGACCTCGAGCGCCTCGGGGTTCATCGGGGCAGGAGGCTCCTCGTCGTGCTCCACCAGGCAGACCGTATCGTAGGTGTAGTAGCAGAACTTCCGGACGAGTTTCATCTCTTCCCGTGCCGCCCGGTCGATCTCACCGAGTTCGCTCTCCGTCGCCCGAAGGTAACGGTAAAACTCCCCCGTCCGCTCGCTGGTGTCCCGGAGAAGGGTGGGGCACCGGCAGAAAAGTTTCTCGGCGGTGTCGAGTTGCTGGTGGATCTCGATCCCGGCTTTGAGGCCAAGTTCCTTATAGTTCATTAGTCGACCTCCGCCGGATCTCTCCCGCAAGGTCGGTCTGCATCAACTCGCCCGCCCGTTCAGGGTCTTTTTCATGCCCGAGTACCCACATCAGTTTGACGAGCGCCGCCTCGGGGAGCATGTCCTCGCCCTCGATGACGCCGGCGGCAAGAAGGTCTCTTCCGGTGTTGTAGACCCGGTCGCAGACCCGGCCGTGCAGGCACTGGGACGTCATGACGACGGTCGTCCCGTCCTCGATCATATCCCGGAGCCGTGGTATCCATTCCGTCGCCACGTGCCCGAGCCCCGTCCCCGATATCACCAGGCCCGCGTAGCCCTCAAAGGCGTCGAGGACCGCGGTGGGCATACCGGGGTAGAAGTTGAGGAGGGCGCAGCGCTCTTCGAGCGTATCGTGGAGTTCCGGCTCCCCGGTCCCCCGTCGGACCGCAACGTCCGAGAGGGTGACGGAGAGGGAGGGATAGTCGACGTAGCCGAGCGGCGCCATCCCCATGCTCCGGAAGGCGTCGCGCCGGGAGGTGTGCATCTTCCGAACCCTCGTCGCCCGGTGGATGGCGCACCGGTCGTCGTTCGTCGTCGCGTGCATCACCACCGCCACCTCGCCGAGGTCGCCGGCAGCGACGGCGGCGCTGCAGAGGGCGTTCATGGCGTTGTCGGAACTCGGGCGGTCGGCGGACCGCTGCGACCCGACAAAGACCACCGGCACCGGCGTCTTCAGCATGAACCTGACGGCCGCCGCCGAGTAGGCCATCGTGTCGGTGCCGTGGGTGACGATCACCCCGGAGACCCCGTGCCGGATCTCGTCGTAGACCGCCCGGGCAAGTTCCTGCCAGAGCGCCGGGCGCATGTTCTCCGAGAGGATGCTTGCGACCTGGCGGTCGCGGTAGCGGGCGATATCCCCGAGTTCCGGGATCGCCCGCAGGATGTCGCTCGCCGAGAACTGGCTCGTCACGGCCCCTGTCCGGTAGTCCACCCTGCTTGCGATCGTCCCGCCGGTGGAGATGATGGCGAGTTCCGGGAGGTCGGGGTTCTGGACGACGACCCCGGCGCCTGCCGGCGGCTGCGGAGCCGCGCGCTCAATCAGTTCAATCTTCTCGGGGGATGTCCCGATGTTGTAGCCGTTGTCCAGTTTGACGACGGCCATCCCGTCACGCTCGGTGATGTAGGTCCCGGTGAGGGCGGTCCCGCCGCTCGCGTACCGCACCAGGTCGCCGGTTTGCAGAGTCTCCGTTATGCTACCAGCCTCCGTGATTCAAGGATAAGGTGTTCAAGCGCTTGATTGAGCGCCGCGTCGGTCTCTTCCGCCCATGTCGCATCGCGGCGGAGGAGTTCTTTTTGTTCGGAAAGTTGCACCGCGACCGCCGCGGGCGCCGGGCCGCCGACGATGCTCCGCACCGCGACGGCGTGACGTGGATCGAGGGCCGCATCGATCCGCTCCTGGGTGACACCCAGGTCCACGACCGAGAGGCCGGCCGCTTCCCGGGCGGCGCCTTCGAGCGTGGCGAGGTCGAGCGAGCCGTGTCTGACCGCCCGCCCGACGATCCGGTGGGCGGTGCGGAAGGGAAGCCCGTAGTCCCGGACGAGGACGTCGGCAAGTTCCGTCGCGGTGGAGAAACCCCGGCCCGCCTCGGCGGCCATCCGCCCGGTGTTGAAGGCCGCAGAACCGATCATGCCGGAGAGAAGCGGGATGCTCTGCCGGACCGCCTCCACTCCCCGCCAGAGGTGCGGAGTCGCCTCCTGAAGGTCGCGGTTGTAACTCATGGGGAGCCCCTTCACGATGGTGACGGCCGCGGCAAGCTCCCCGGCGACCGATCCGGCCTTCGCCCGCATGATCTCGGCAACGTCCGGGTTCTTCTTCTGGGGCATGATCGAGGAGGACGAGCAGTAGGCGTCGTCCAGCTGGACGAACCCGACGAACGCGGTGCTCCAGAGGACGAGTTCCTCACAGAGCCTGCTTACCGTCGTCATGCAGGCGGCGGCGGCGGCGAGCACCTCGATGACGAAGTCCCGGGCGGCGACCGCGTCCATGCTGTTTTGCGCCGGGCGGGAAAAGCCAAGGAGGGCGGCGGTGTAGTTACGGTCGAGCGGAAAGCCGGTCGAGGCAAATGCCGCCGAGCCGAGCGGCGATACGTCCACACGGGCGTACGCCTCCCGGAGCCGGGCCGTATCGCGGGAGAAGGCCTGCTCGTAGGCAAGAAGGTAATGAGCCAGCGTCGTGGGCTGGGCGTGCTGGAGGTGGGTGAAGCCCGGCATCACCGTCTTCGTATGGGCGGCGGCAACGCTGAGCAGGGTCTGCCGCAGGTCGACAAGCGACCGCACGAGGGCGATGATCTCCTCTTTGAGCCGCATCCTCACGCAGGTGGCGACCTCGTCGTTCCGGGACCGCCCCATGTGGAGGCGGCCGCCGACGTCCTCCCCGACCCGGTCGATGAGGTAAGCCTCCTTTCCGGCGTGGATGTCCTCGAACCGTTCGTCGAACGCCTCTTTCGGGAGGCCGTGGTCGTGGAGGTCAAGGAGCGCCGCCATCAGCGCCCGTGCCGGTGCTTCTTCGATGATCCCCTGCCGGGAGAGGCCGAGGAGGTGTGCCATGTCCACGAGAAGGTCCACCTCCGCGATCCAGCGGTCGGCGTCCATCGAGGCAAGAAAGTGCTCGAGATCGCCCGAACGTTCGCCGGAGAGACGGCCCTGCCGAATCTGATCCGTTCGCATCCTATCAACAGTCCTGCCTGTACCGTTTGGCTCTATAGAGATTAAAACCACACCCGCGGCGGCGGGGAGGATACCGGAGGGGGTGCGATGCCCTGGGCGTGACTGCGGACGGTGCAGCGGACTTGAGTGCCCGAAAAATTCGAGATGAGTCTTGTTTTGATCTCGACTGCCGGATCGGTGGATGAAAAGGGCTCCGTATGCCGGACCCGGGGTATATCGCCGCAAGAGGGGGGGCAACGGGGAATGCGGGCCTGAGAAACTCGGAGAGTTTCGAAGGGAGTGCCTCTTTCTCTCGGGCGCGATAACCGCTGGAAAGCCGGTGAACGGGCAAAGCCCCAAACGTGCCCTCCTCATCCCCGGCATCCTCTCTCCGGGAAGGAGGCCGCCCCGTACGCATGGATTACCCCATAAGGAAAACAATTGGTCAAAAATTTCTACTATAGTATAACAAAAACCCTCATTTTCGATAAAACTATATACTGACAATATGAAGACTACTCACTATACTTGCAACTATTACCTATGGAAGATGCTTATGAGACCAATTATTGCAGTTGTTCTGGCCGTGGCCCTGGTTGCAGCGTTTGCATTTGTCTCCGGGTGCACGGGAACGGATACCGGCGACGTGACGCACCTACGGATCGGCTACCAGCCGAGCACTCACCAGACCGCACACATGACCGCGATGGAGAAGGGATGGTGGCAGACCGACCTTGCGCCCCTGGGCGTCACTCAGGTGACCGACTATAACTTCCCCACCGGGGCGCCTGAGATGCAGTCGATGCTTGCCGGGGACCTTGATGTCGCCTACGTAGGCTCCGCCCCGGTCATCGCGGCCGTGAGCAGCGGACTTGACGCCAAGATCGTTGCAGCGGTGCAGACGCAGGGGTCCGACCTGGTGCTCAGGAACGAGATCCCCTACTCGACCCCCGCAGACCTCGTGGGTAAGAAGATCGCAACCTTCCCGCCGGGGACGATCCAGGACACCGTTCTCAGGACCTGGCTTGAGGAGAACGGTGTCGACCCCGCAAAAGACGTCACCATCGTCGCCATGGACCCCGGCGCCGCCACCACCGCCATCTCCGCAGGCCAGGTCGACGGCGTCTTCCTGCCCCACCCGTCCCCGGCCGTCATCGAGGCGGAGGGCACGGGAAGAACCGTGGTGCAGTCGGGCGAGATGATCAAGGACCACTCATGCTGTGTCCTCGTTGCGAGCGGCTCCTTAATCCGCGAGCACCCGGAGATCGTCGAACAGATCGTTAAGACGCATATCAATGCGACGGAGTACAACCGCGAACACCTGGACGAGGCCGCATCCATCTACTCAAGGAAGACCGGACAGGACGTCGAGACCGTGAAGGCGTCCTTCAGGGACTGGGACGGCACCTGGACCACCGACCCGCGGGTCATCGCGCCGTCGGTAGTCGAGTACACGAACCTTCAGTACGACCTCGGCTACATCGACAGGCCTCTCACCGAGGACGATCTCTTCGACTTCTCGTTCTACGAGAAAGCCCGGGAATCATAACCCGGGACCTCCCCGCTTTTCCCTCCAAAAGTATCTTTTAGAGACATGCCGATGAAATAAGGGAAGAACCTTCCGGAGTGAGCCCGTCTTCACCCCGCCTTCCGGCAGGTAACCCACGCAGCGGAACTGAAGCCATGAACAAAAAGACACAGAAACGATTACTCGGCATCGCATCGATCATCGTCGTGGCGGTGATCTGGCAGATCGTCGCGGAATACGTGGTGGGGCAGTCCTTCATCCTTCCGAGCGTCAGCGACGTCCTCGGCGCGTTCGTCGAGCTTTTAGAGTCCGGCACCTTCCTCACCGACACCATGGTCAGTCTTGAACACTTCGGGATCGGACTCATCGTGGCGCTCCTCCTCGGCATTCCCATCGGGGTTTTGATGGGATGGTTCCGGGTGGCGGACTTCCTGCTCGACCCGATCATCGAGATCCTCCGCCCCATCCCGCCGCTCGCCTGGATTCCATTCGCCATCATCTGGTTCGGGCTCACCAGCCAGGCGGCGGGGTTCGTCATCTTTGCCGGAGCGTTCTTCCCGATCCTGACCGCGACCTATTCTGCATTTCGGGGCATTCCGAAGGTCTATGTCGAGGCGGGCAAGGTGCTCGGGTGCGACACCTCCTTTGAGGTGATCCGCTACGTCGCCCTTCCCGCAGCCGTCCCGTCGATCGTCTCCGGCATCAGAACGGCCATGGGCGTAGGGTGGATGTGCCTTGTGGCCGCCGAGATGTTCGGCGTCTCCACGTACGGCCTCGGCTACCAACTCTGGCACAACTACTACCTCCACCAGATGCCCGAAGTCGTCGCTTACATGTTGATCCTCGGGTTCCTGGGCCTCTTTATCGACCGGATCTTCCGAAACTACGTGGACCAGCGTCTCCTGCGGTGGCATGCAGGGGAGGTGGCTTAGCATGAGCGGGGTTAAGATACAGGGGATCAACAAGGCTTTCCCGAAGGAGGACGGCACCGTAACGCAGGCGCTTGCCGGCGTTACCCTGGATATCCGGGACAAGGAGTTCGTCTGCCTGGTCGGGCCGTCGGGGTGCGGGAAGACGACGCTTCTCCGGATCATCGCCGGGCTTGAGACCGCAACCGCCGGGAGCGTGACCGTCGACGGCCAGCGGGTCACCGGCCCGGCCCCGACGCGGGGGATGGTCTTTCAGGAGTACTCCCTCTTTCCCTGGCGGCGGGTGATCGACAACGTCGCGTTCGGCCTGGAGATGAAGGGCGTCGCAAAGGAGGAGCGCCGGAAGACGGCGGAGCGGTACCTCGAGATGGTCGGCCTCTCTCAATTCCGGGACGCCTACCCCTACGAACTCTCCGGCGGGATGCGGCAGCGCGTGGCGATAGCCCGGGCGCTTGCAAACGATCCCGAAGTCCTCCTCATGGACGAGCCGTTCGGCGCCCTGGACGCCCAGACCCGGAACAAGATGCAGAAGGAACTCCTCGCTCTCTGGGGCCAGACGAAGAAGACGATCGTCTTCGTCACCCACAGCGTCGACGAGGCGGTTTACCTCTCCGACCGGATCGTCGTCCTCTCCCCGCGGCCGGGGACGGTCCGGGAGGTTATCCCCATCCCCTGGCCGCAGCCGCGCGACCGGACCAGCGCCGAGTTCGCGGAAGTCCGCCGGAGGGTGCTCCGGATGATCGACGAGAGTGAAGACTTCTCGTAAGGTTTATTAGAGGAGATCTCAATTTTATAAAGGACTCATAGATCGGCAGGAGTTTTTAAAGATGGTACGAAAACCAGCGAAGATGTACAGGAATCTCGCAAAGAAAGCATATACACGCAGAGAATACATGGGCGGCGTTCCGGGCAGCAAGATTGTGCAGTTCGATATGGGCAACCTCAGCCAGGATTTCCCGGTTGAGTTCTCAATCGTCGCCGAGGAGACCTGCCAGATCCGCCACACGGCCCTTGAAGCCGCTCGTATCAGCATCAACCGGCAACTCCTCAAGGAAGTAGGGAGGGTAAACTACCATTTAAAGATCCGGACCTTCCCGCACCACGTTCTCCGTGAGAACAAGCAGGCGACCGGCGCAGGAGCGGACCGTGTCTCGGAAGGAATGCGCCTCGCCTTCGGGAAAGCCGTCGGCACCGCGGCACGGGTTGAACGGGGTCAGAAAGTCTTCACCGTCTGGACAAGCCCGCAGTATGCCGAGAAGGCAAAGATCTCTCTCCAGCGCGGCATCTACAAGATCCCGACTCCCGCAAGGATTGTCGAAGAGCGGGCACCGGAAGCATAAATCCGCACCCAGTCCCACCCTTTTTCCGGGGAGCAACCCGTAGATCCGGTACCCGTGGGAATGTGGATTATTATAAACCCTTCCCGCCAGTATACATGATGATAAATTCGGCAGATTCGACACTTTCGGGCGCACTGGCAGAGGCTACAGAGAGAGCCCTCGTAGAGGCCGAGCTCCGGCTTCCTCCCGACGTACTTGCAGTGCTCCGGCGGGCGGCGGCGACCGAGAGGAACGAGATCGCACGCCAGGAGTTCACGAACATCCTGGAGAACGTCGAACTCGCCCGGGAACGGCGGGTGCCGATCTGTCAGGATACTGGGGTGCCGGTCGTCTATATCACCCTGCCTCCCGACGTTCCGTTCTCCGCTTCCCTCTTTACGGGGGTGCGGGAGGGGGTGCGCCGGGCGACGGCCGCGATCCCTCTCCGCCCGAACGTCGTCGACCCGCTCACCCGGGAAAACACCGGGGATAACACCGGTGTCGGGGTGCCGGTCGTCCACGTGGCGCCCGGGGACCGGTTCACGGTGACGGTGCTCCCGAAAGGTGCAGGCTCCGAGAACGTCTCAAGGATAGGGATGCTTCTCCCCTCGCAGGCGGCGGAGGTCCCGAAGTTCGTCGTCGAGACGGTGCTCCTCGCGGGAGGCAGGCCCTGCCCGCCCGTCATTCTCGGCGTCGGGATCGGCGGGACGTTTGACGCGGCGGCGGCACTTGCAAAAGAAGCCCTGCTCCTCCCGGTCGATACCATGGACCGTGACGAGCAGGAGATCTGCGATGCGGTCAACGCCCTCGGTATCGGGCCGATGGGTCTCGGCGGCGATACGACGGCGCTTGCGGTGAAGGTGAAGCGGGCGGACTGCCACACCGCGTCCCTCCCGGTGGCGGTGAACGTGCAGTGCTGGGCCTGCCGCCGGGCGACCGTGGAGGTGCGGTGGTGACGGACCTCGTAACGCCGCTCGGCGACGAGGTCCTCTCGCTCCGGGCCGGCGACCGGGTCACCCTCTCCGGGACGATCTACACCGCCCGGGACGAGGCCCATCTCCGCATGATGAAAGAAGGCATACCCTTCGATCCGAAAGGCGCCGCGGTCTATCACTGCGGCCCGGTGGTGAAGGGCGATCGCCTCGTCGTTGCCGGGCCCACCACGTCGGCCCGGATGAACGCCCTCACGGGTTTCCTCATCGACGCGGGCGTCCGGGTCTTCATCGGCAAGGGCGGGATGGGGCCCGAAGTGGTCGAGCAACTCCGGGGGCGCGCCGTCTACCTCGCGCTCACGGGGGGGTGCGCCGCGCTCGCCGCCTCCCGCCTGCTTCTATCCGGCGTCTACTTCGAAGACCTCGGCATGGCTGAAGCCGTCTGGGTCATCAGGGCCGATCACCTGCCGCTGACGGTCGGAATCGACGCCCACGGCGGCGATCTCTTCCGCGCCGTACGCGAGAAAGCGAAAACACAATTTCACCAGCGATTCAATACCATGTAGGATGCCGTCTCATGAAACTTGTCATCGATGAAAGCCGCTGCAAAGGCTGCAACCTCTGCGTGCTGGTCTGCCCCTATGGGATCTTTCAGGAAGGGACGGAACTCAATCGCCGGGGGATCGTCTCCCCGGTCCTCGACCGCCCGGAACGGTGCACGAACTGCCGGCTGCAGGCCCTCTACGGGCGGACGCTCTGCGGGGTCTGCCAGATGATCTGCCCCGACCAGGCCATCTCCTGGGTTGACGAGAAACCGTTCGAACCGCACCGGGTGGAGGTGGAGTTTTGAGCCGGGTTGAGTTCATGCAGGGAAATGCCGCCTGTGCCGAGGGTGCGCTTGCCGCGGGGTGCCGGTTCTTCGGCGGCTATCCGATCACGCCGTCGACCGAGATCGCCGAGACCATGGCCCGAAGACTCCCGAAAATCGGCGGGGTCTTCATCTCCATGGAGGACGAACTTGCAAGCATCGCCTCGGTGATCGGGGCCGCCTGGACGGGAACAAGGGCGATGACCGCGACAAGCGGCCCCGGGTTCTCGCTGATGATGGAGAACATCGGCTATGCGGCCATGACCGAGACGCCGTGCGTCATCGTCAACGTCCAGCGGGGCGGCCCGAGCACCGGCCAGCCGACGCGGGCGGCGCAGGGGGACATGCTCCAGTGCCGGTTCGGGTCGCACGGCGACTACAGCACCATCGCGCTCACCCCGAACTCCGTTCAGGAGATGTTCGACCTGACGGTGAAGGCGTTCGCCCTCGCGGACCGGTTCAGAGTCCCCACATTCCTGATGGCCGACGAGATCGTCGGCCATATGCGGGAGCGGGTGACCATCCCCGACGCCGTCGATATCGCCCCCCCGCGACCGCTTGCGGAAGGTTCTCTTCCGTTCGAGGCCGGTGCCGACGGCGTTCCCGGGTTCGCGCCCTTCGGCTCGGGGAGGTCCGTCCACGTGACGGGCCTCACCCACGACGAGCGGGGTTACCCGGACACGACCGACCCCGAAGCGCACGCGAAGCTCGTGCGCAGGCTGGTCGCGAAGGTCGAGTTGGCCCGCCACGATATCGCCGACTACGAGGTCACGAACCCCGATGCCGGGACGGTCTTCATCTCCTACGGTGCGCCGTCACGGGCGGTGGAGCAGGTGATCCACGACCATCCGGACGACACGGTCGGCCACCTGCGCCTTCGCGTCGTCTGGCCGTTCCCGGAGCGTGCCCTGCAGGAGTTCCCGAACGCCGACGTCTTCCTGATGCCGGAACTGAACATGGGCCAGATGGTGCGGGAGGTCCAGCGCCATGTAGACCGGCCGGTCGTCTCCCTGCCGAAGATCGGGGGAGAACTCCACACCCCCGCCGAACTTGCGCGGGCCCTGGAGGCGCACCGATGACCGCGCCCGACTGGCTCCGGAAAGACCGCCTGCCCCACATCTACTGCACCGGGTGCGGCAACGGGACGGTCATCAACTGCACCCTTGCGGCGGTGGAGGAGATGGGCTGGAAGCGGAACGAGACGGTCTTTATATCCGGGATCGGGTGCTCTTCCCGCGCTCCCGGGTACATCCTTACCGACTCGCTCCATACCACGCACGGGCGGGCGCTCGCCTTCGCCACCGGGGTGAAACTGGCACGCCCGGACTTCAACATCGTCGTCTTCACGGGAGACGGCGACCTTGCCGCCATCGGCGGGAACCACTTCATTCACGCCTGCCGCCGGAACGTGGACATGACGGTGGTCTGCATGAATAACCTGATCTACGGCATGACCGGCGGGCAGGGGAGCCCGACGACCCCGCCGGGAGCGTTCTCGACGACGACGCCCTACGGGTCGAGCGAACCGGCCTTCGACCTCGCGGAACTTGCCGTGGCGGCGGGCGCAAACTACGTCGCCCGCTGGACTTCCTACCACGTCAAGGAACTCACGAAGGCCATAACCGCCGGAATGCAGACGCCGGGACTCGCGTTCGTCGAGGTGAGGACCCAGTGCCCGACGAATTACGGCCGCCACAATAAACTCCGGCGCGTCTCGGACATGATCGAGTATCTCCGGAGCCATGCGATGCTCGTCGAGAAGTACAACCGGACGGTCGCGGAGGGGAGACCGATCCCGGACGGGACCTTCACCGTCGGGGAACTGGTCCGAAGGAGCCGGCCGGCGATGGGGGCGCGCCGATGAGACACGAGATCCGGTTCTCGGGATACGGCGGGCAGGGGATCATCCTCTCCGCGGTCATCCTCGGCCGGGCGGCGGCGCTCTACGACAGCAAATACGCCGTACAGACGCAGGTCTACGGCCCTGAAGCCCGGGGCGGGGCCTCGATGGGGCAGGTGGTGATCGATGATGCGCCCATCCTCTACCCCGAAGTGGCCGACCCCGACATCTACGTCATCATGTCCCAGCAGGGGTTTGAGAAGTACGGAGTTCGGGCGCGGGAGGACGCGGTCATGCTCCTTGACGCCGACCTGGTCCGGTCGCGTCCGATCTCGCGTTACTGCGAGATCCCGGCAACGGCGGAGGCTAAGGGGACCCTCGGCCGGGAGATCGTGGCAAATATCGTGATGATCGGCGCTCTCGTGGCCGCAACCGGGGTTGTGAGCAGGGAGGCGATCGAACGCGCGGTGCTCGACAGCGTGCCGAAAGGCACCGAAGATCTGAATCTCAGGGCACTGAAGCGGGGATTTGAACTCGGTGAAAGGGGTCGTAAAGATGAAGCTGCTTGAATTTGAGGCAAAAGAACTCTTCAGGGAGGAAGGCATCCGGGTGCCGAGGGGCCTCCTGGTCAGCGAGCACGAGGAGATCCTCCTCCACATGAACGAACTCGGGAAAAAAGTCGTCGTCAAGGCGCAGGTGGACGTCGGCGGCCGGGGCAAGGCCGGCGGCGTCCTCATGGCCGACGCCTCCAATGTCGTCGAGACGGCGCGGCACCTTTTCCACACCCCGATCAAGGGCGTACCCGTCCCCCGGGTTCTCATCGAGGAGCGCCTCGCGATCGAGCACGAGTACTACGTCTCCATCGCCATCGACCGCTCGGCGAAGCAGCCGGTGATCCTCTTTGCCGACGTCGGCGGCGTCGAGATCGAGGGGACGGCAAAGAAGAACCCCGATGCGATCAGAAAGATCACGTTCTCACCCCTGCTCTCCGATGTCCCGAACTTCCTTCTCCGTGAACTCACCGGGAACGTCCCGGACAGCGTTCGGGAGATGATCAATAAACTCTATCATGTCTTCTGCAAGAAGGACGCTCTTCTCGCCGAGATCAACCCGCTCGTGACGACGCCGGAAGGAGTCTACGCGGCCGACGCGAAACTCATCATCGACGACAACGCCCTCGCCCGCCAGGGGATAGCGGTCAATCGCGACCTCTCGGAGCGCGAGCGTGAGGCGGAGAAGCACGGGTTCTCCTATGTGGAGCTCGGGGGGACCATCGGCGTCATCGGCAACGGCGCCGGGCTCACGATGTCGACGCTCGACCTTATCGAGTATTATCACGGACGGGCGGCGAACTTCCTCGACGTGGGAGGCGGCGCCGACCAGGAACGGGTGATGCACGCCGTCCGGCTTGTCGCGAGCATGCCCGGGGTCACGGTGATCGTGGTCAACCTCCTTGGGGGCATCACCCGGTGCGACGAGGTGGCGAAGGGCATCATCGCCGCCGACGTCACACCGACGGTCATCGTCCGGATGGCCGGGACAAACGAGGAGGAAGGGCGGCGGCTGCTTGCCGAGCACGGCTACCGGATGCTTGAGAGCATGGATGCGGCCGTGAAGACGGCGCTGGAGGTCGCAGCATGATCTACGGAGAGAGATCCCTTGGCGTGATCGTGCAGAACATCACCGGCAGGCAGGGTCGGTTCCACACGGAACTGATGAACGACTACGCGCGCAAGGTCGGCGGCCGCGGCGTCGTCGCCGGGGTCGCGCCCGGCAAGGGAGGGCAGGAGGTTCACGGCGTGCCGGTCTACGATACGGTAGCGGAGGCGCTCCGGGAGCACGACGCGACCGCAAGCGTCATCTTCGTCCCGGCGAGCGGCGCGGCCGACTCGGTCATGGAGGCGGCGCACGCGGGGATCGATCTAGCCGTCGTCATCACCGAGCATATCCCGGTTCACGACGCCATGAAGGCGATCTCCTACGCAAAACTCCACGACTGCACGGTCATCGGCCCGAACTGTCCGGGTTTCCTCTCGCCGGGAGAGTGCAAACTCGGGATTATGCCGGCCCATCTCGCCACCCGGGGTGAGGTCGGCGTCGTCTCCCGGAGCGGCACCCTCACCTACGAGGTGGTTGACGAACTCACCCGTGCCGGTATCGGCCAGAGCACGGTGGTCGGGATCGGCGGCGACCCGGTGATCGGCCAGACGTTCGTGGACGTGCTCGCACGGTTCGAAGAGGACCCGCAGACGCGGGCAGTCGTCGTCATCGGCGAGGTGGGAGGCAACCTCGAAGAGGAGGGCGTCCGGTCGACGGACCTCCCCGTCGTCGCCTACATCGCCGGCGTGAGCGCCCCGCCGGAGAAAAGGATGGGCCACGCGGGGGCGATCATCGAGGGCGGTGAAGGCGACGCACGCTCCAAGGTGCGGCGCATCGCCGCCCTCAACGTCCCGGTCGCGTCCCGGCCGTCGGAGATACCGGGGTTGGTTCGGGGGGTGCTATGAACGGCGACCTGATGCTTGCCACCGCCTGTGAGGTGGCGGCGAAGATCGGTGCACGGGCGGTCGTCTCGTTCGTCGAGCCGGCCTCGGTCCCCCCGGGCGCGCCCGATATTCAGATCATCCGGGTGCAGGAACTGCAACTGGATGTCTTAAAGGACCTCACCATGCACGATATCCTTGAGGTGAGCGAGCGGCATATGCTTGACGCCGCCGTCCACCTCTACCTCCGGCGAAACCTGGAGAGCGGTCTCGTTGTCGGAGTCTTTCCCTACGCCGTCATCATCTACGACATCGAGGAGGGGAAGAACTTCATCAATCTCAAGGATTTTTCCGATATCGTCCCCCGCGAGGTGCTCCACGCGGCCCTGACGCTCGCCCTCGAGATCGCGCTCGAAGGCAGGGAAGGAAGGGCCATCGGCACCGCGTTTATCATCGGAGACCCGGAGGAGATCTTCAAGCATTCCCACCAGGCGATCCTCAACCCCTACCAGGGCCAGCCGGCCGCTCTTCGAGACATCAAGAACAAGGATAACTGGGAGAGCGTCAAGGAATTCGCCCAGCTGGACGGCGTCTTCGTCATCGATAAGAACGGCGAGGTGCGGGCGGCGGGGCGCTACCTGGACGTCACCGGGCGGGGCATCTCTCTTCCCGGGGGCCTTGGAGGGAGGCACCGCGCAACTGCGTCCATCACGCACGAGGTCCCGGTCGTCGGGATCACGGTATCCGAGAGCGGGGGCATGGTGCGTGTCTTCAGGGACGGCAATTGCAAAATAGGAATCCGCTCCGACATTCATCTCAGGAGTAATGGTTAGAAATGGTTATATGAGTTGCAATCATTTCTCTTATATTACTTTAGAACTACGGTGGATTTGATGACCAGGAACATCAGCGTTGAAGGGCTTGACCAGATCCCGATCGAGAAGCAGCGGATTGAACTCGTAGAACGGAAATGCCTCGGGCACCCTGACAGCCTTGCGGATGGTGTCGCGGAATCGATCAGCCGGGCGCTCAGCAGGTCATACCTGGAGGAGTGCGGCAGCGTCCTGCACCACAACACCGACCAGGGCGAGGTCGTGGCGGGGGAGTCGATCCCGCAGTTCGGCGGCGGCCGGATAACGAAACCGATCTACTTCCTCATCTCGGGCCGGGCGACCAGGACCTTCAACGGCGTGAACATCCCCGCAGACGCGATTGCCGTCGAAGCGGCACGAAGTTACATCAAAAAGATCCTCCCTATCATCAACATGGACCGCGACGTCATCGTCGACTGCCGGATGGGGAACGGGTCGACCGATCTCCGGGACGTCTTCCGGTCCTGCGAGGGCAAGGTCCCCCGGGCGAACGATACCTCGTTCGGTGTCGGGCACGCACCGTTCAGCGAGGCGGAGAGCATCGTCAAGGGTGTTGCTGCGTTCATCGACGACGAACTCCGCCTGAAGTATCCCGTCATCGGTCAGGACTGCAAGATCATGTGCCTGCGTGACGGCGACGTCATCACTCTCACGATCGCCATGGCGTTTGTAGACCGCTACTGCTCGAGTCTCGCCGAGTACGTCGAACAAAAGAATGTTCTGACGGAGCAGATCGCTCTCGTTGCAAAACGGTTTACACAAAGGAAGGTCAACGTCGCTATCAACACCGCCGACGACCTTGAGGGCGGCAGCGTCTTCCTGACGGTCTCGGGCACTTCGGCCGAGATGGGCGACGACGGGTCCGTCGGCCGGGGCAACCGTTCGAACGGGCTGATCACCCCGAACCGCCCCATGAGCATGGAAGCGACGAGCGGTAAAAACCCGATCAACCACATCGGAAAGATCTACAACCTCCTTTCGACGCAGATAGCGCAGGACTGTGTCAGGGAGATCGACGGCATCGAGGAGATGTACGTCCGTCTCCTCTCCCAGATCGGCTATCCGATCGACCAGCCGCATGTGGCAAGCGCCCAGGTCCTTACGAAACCTGGCGTAACCATCGGGTCCGTCAGGTCCGATATCGAGGGGATCATCGACGGGTGGCTGGAGAAGACCACCACCATCACCGAGAAGGTCATCCGGGGAGAACTCTCCACCTTCTAATCTTTTCCGGTCCGGAGTTGTCGTTATCCATGAATAAACCAGCATCCCGAAAGCCGGGGCTCGAGCCCGGGCTTGTCCGTCTTGCCATCCCGAACAAAGGGAGGATCGCCGCGCCCGTCAACGACCTGATCGAGAAGAGCGGTCTCCATCTGGTCGATGCGGGGGAGCGGAGGCTCATCACCCGGACCCGCGACCCGCACGTGGAGATCCTCTTCGCCCGGCCCATCGACATCCCGGAGTACGTGGCGAGCGGCGTCGCCGACCTCGGCATCACCGGGAGGGATATGGTCATGGAGCGGGGCTCAACGGTCGAGCAGGTGCTCGACCTGCAGACCGGAAGGGCAACGCTCGTCGTTGCCGTGCCGGAGGAGTCCGATATCGAGGCTGTTGCCGATCTTTCCGGGGCAACGGTGGCGACCGAGTTCCCGGGAATCACCCGCTCGTTCTTTGCCGGGCGCGGGATCACCGTGACGGTGGTGACCGTCGGCGGGGCCTGCGAGGCGACGCCGCACCTCGGGATCGCCGACGCCATCGTCGATCTCACCTCTTCGGGGACGACCCTCCGGACGAACCACCTCCGCGTCATCGAAGAGGTCCTTGACTCCACAACGATCCTGGTTGCAAATCCCGCCTCTCTCACGGCTAAACGCGAGAAGATCGACGAGATCGTCCTTGCCCTCGAGAGCGTCATCCGGGCGGAGGGGCAGTGCTACCTGATGATGAACGTGCACCGGAGCGCTCTTGCAGATGTGAGACAGGTGCTGCCCGGCCTCTCCGGCCCGACGGTGATGGACGTGGCGTCCGACGAGAACCTGGTCGCCGTTCATGCCGTCGTGAAAGAAGAACGAGTTTATCAGTTGATCAATCAGTTAAAACGGGCCGGCGCAAAAGACATATTAGTCATGCCCATTGAACGGATCATACGTTGAGAAGATGGAGATCTATCCTGCAGTCGATATCCTGGACGGGCGGTGCGTGCAACTCGTACAGGGGCGGCCTGAGGCGGCGACGGTCTATGGGGACCCGGCCGCCTGGGCGCATCGGTGGCTCGATGAGGGGGCGGACGGCCTCCACATCGTCAACCTTGACGGGGCGTTCGGCCGGGCGCAGAAGAACGCCGACCTGATCCGGGCTTTCATCGGGGAGACCAGCGCTTTCGTCGAACTCGGCGGCGGGGTCCGGAACGTGGAGGACGCCGCCGGGTGGCTCGATACCGGCGTCGACCGGGTGATCCTCTCGACCCTTGCCGTCCGGTCGCCGGAGACGATCCGGACGCTTGCCGATGAGTTCGGCAGCGCCCGGGTCATGGCGGGGATCGACGCCCGGGGAGGCGAGGTGATGATCGAGGGGTGGAAGCAACCGGCGGGGAGTTACCTCTCCTGGGCGGAGCGGTTCGAGGACCTCGGCGCGGGAGCGCTCCTCTACACGAACGTGGAGCGAGAAGGGCTCCAGCAGGGGATCGCACTCGGTCCGGTGACGGACCTCCTCCGCCGGACGGGTATTCCGGTCGTCGTCTCGGGCGGGATATCGAGTCCGGGGGACGTTGCAGCGCTTCGCGGCGCCGGAGCTGCGGGAGCGGTGATCGGGTCGGCCCTCTATGCCGGGAAGGTGCGTCTTTCGGATCTTCTGGGGGCGGCTCATGCGGAAGAGTGAGGTCCACCGCACCACGAGGGAGACCGATATCGATCTCTCCCTCACTCTCGACGGTACCGGGACCGGGACCGTCGAGACCGGAATACCGTTCTTCGACCATATGCTCACGTCGTTTGCCCGGCACGGCCGGATGGACCTCACCGTTCGGGCGGCCGGCGACCTTGCGGTGGACCCCCACCACACCATCGAGGACCTCGGGATCGTCCTCGGCACGGCCCTTGCCGAAGCGGTCGGGGACGGACGGGGGATCACCCGGTTCGCCGACGCCGCCGTCCCGATGGACGAGGCGCTCGCCCGGGCGGCGCTCGATGTGGGCGGGCGGGGATACCTCGTCTTCAATGCCGCCTTCTCGCCGGCGGGCCCGGGCGGCATCCCCGGCGACCTCATCGAACATTTCTTCTACAGTTTCTGCACCAATGCCGGGATCACCGCCCACATCACCGTCACGGGGAGGAACGACCACCATATGTGTGAGGCGGCGTTCAAGGCGGTTGCACGGGCGCTCCGGGCGGCCGTGGCGGTCGACCCCTCCATGATGGGCGACGTACCGAGCACGAAAGGCACGTTGTGATCCGGGGCCCTTATTCTTCGTCCGGGGGTTTCCCGGCACGCAACTCCCGGCAGTACCGGCAGAGGTCGGCGACGACGCACCGGTCGTGTTTCGGGTTCTGCGCCGTGCAGACAGCGCGCCCGTGGCGGATCAGGAGGTAGTTGATGTCCCGCCAGACCTCATGCGGGAAGAGCGCCATGAGGTCGCGCTCGATGACGGCAGGGTTCGTGCTGTCGGTAAACCCTATCCTCTTTGAGACCCGGCGGACATGGGTATCGACGGCGATGCCGACGTTGATCCCGAACGCCTGAGAAAGGACGATGTTTGCTGTCTTTCTCCCGACGCCGGGAAGCGTCTGCAGTTCCTCCATCGTCTGCGGAACTTCGCCGCCGAAGTCGGAGACGAGTTTCCTTGCGGTTTCGACGATGTGGCGGGCCTTTGTACGGTGGAACCCGATGCTCTTGATGATCGGCTCCACCTCCCCGGGTTCCGCGCGGGCGAGTTCCTCCGGCGTCGGGTAGCGGGAGAAGAGCGTATCGCGGACGGCGTTGACGGCGCGGTCCGTTGTCTGCGCGGAGAGGATGGTGAGGATCAGCGTTTCAAACGGGTTATGAAAGTTGAGAAAGTGGCGCCTGTCGTCGACGATGGGGTACTGCACAAGAAGACGACGGTATGCCTCACAGGCGGTTTCGCGGTTCATGCTGATGGGGCAGGGCAGATTTGAACTGCCGTCAAAGCGTCCCAAACGCTCTAGGATGGACCAGGCTACCCTACTGCCCCGGTGCCACCATACATTGGAAAAGCAGACAAAAATAGTTACCGATTGGGGACCGTTCAGGCCGGCAGGGGGTTTGAGTCTTCTTCGCACACGATGGTGCCGAGGGCGGTGCCTTCTACGATCACCCGGTAAAGGTTCTCCGGGTCGCGGCCGTCAAGGACCAGGAGCGGGATCCCGGACCGTTCGATGACCTTACCGGCCACGATGTCGAGCACCGTATTGGCACCCGCATTCATTCTGCACCCGGTTATGATATCGAGGAGTTCATGCGGCGTGAGGCGCTCATACCTCACCGCACCGGAGTTCGTCTTCGGGTCGGCGCTGTAGATCCCGTTGACCGACGTGGCGTTGATGAGGAGGTCGGCGCCGACGCTCTCGGCGAGGACCGCGGATACGGCGTCCGTTGTCTGTGCGGGGGTGATGCCGCCCATGACGACGATCTTTCCGGTCTCTGCAAACTCACGTGCTTCCGTGTAACTCTCCGCAACGCGCGGGTAGGCCGCATCTCCGAGTCCGGCCACGAGAAGGCGCGCGTTCAGCCGGGTCACCAGGATGCCGAACTCGTCCGCCGTCGCCTCATCGACACCGAGGTCACGGGCGACCTGGATGTACCGGCGTGCCTCCCCGCCGCCGCCGACAACGATAAAAAGCCGACATTTTCCAGCAATCCTTCTGAGAACAGAGGCGTATTGGCTGATATTGTTCGATTCGAGCGAAGGAACCAGAACCGAGCCACCCAGAGATACCACGATCTTCTTCATTCCACCCTATTATTATCCCCGATATCACTCATATATCTGTTGTGAAGATGCTGTACTCTTCTCCACGCGATTTCCACGGGGGCTCCGGGCTTTGCGGGTGGGGCGAAGCGCCGGCAGCGGCCCGCCCGCACCCCCGCAAGATAGATATCATGGTTCCTCTCACGCGGTGATCATGCACGAGGCGCGACTCTACCGGAAACTGGAGGATAACGCCGTCCGCTGTTCGCTCTGTGCTCACCGGTGCACCATACGGGACGGCAACGCGGGGGTCTGCGGCGTACGCATCAACCGCGGCGGCACGCTCTACGCCGCCACCTTCGGTAAGATTGTTGCCGAAGCGGTCGACCCTATCGAAAAGAAGCCGCTTTTCCACTTCCTGCCGGGGACCCTCTCCTACTCGCTCGGAACGGTCGGATGCAATTTCCGCTGCGAACATTGCCAGAACTGGACCATCTCCCAGGAGACGCTGGAAGCGCAGTCGCTCCGGGACCTCGACCCGGAGCAGGGCGTGGAGCGGGCGCTTGCATCCGGTTCCGCGAGCATCTCCTGGACGTATAACGAGCCCGCCATCTGGCACGAGTACCCGCTTGCGATGGGGACGAGCGCGCGCAAGCGCGGGCTCGGGACCGTCTACGTCACGAACGGCTATATCACCGAGGAAGGGCTCCGCGAGATCTCTTCGATGCTTTCGGCTTTTCGCGTCGATATCAAGTCGTTCTCCGACGCCTTTTACCGGAAGGTCTGCGGAGGGCGGCTGCAGCCGGTCCTCGACGCGACGGCTCTTGCAAAGGAACTCGGACTGCATGTCGAGACGGTCACGCTGGTCATCCCCGGGCAGAACGATTCGATGGAGGAGATGGAGGCGCTCATCCGCTGGGTGCTCGAGAACCTCGGGCCCGATACCCCGATGCACTTCACCCGGTTCCACCCCGACTACAGGATGACGGGCGTGAGGCCGACCGAGATCCGGGCCCTCGAGAAGATTTACGAGCGTGCGAAAGAACTCGGGCTCCACTACCCGTATCTGGGAAACGTCGGAAGCCATCCCTACGAGAACACCTACTGCCCGACCTGCGGCAGCCTCGTCATCGAGCGGTCGGGGTATGCGGTCAGGATGCGGGGGCTCAAAGATCATACCTGCACGACGTGCGGCGGGCGCATCGAGTATGTCTCGGAGATCCGGTGAAGCCCGGTTCCTGACCGACAGGATGCTCGGGACGCTCACCCGCTACCTGCGGTTCATGGGCTACGACACGATGAGCGCGAACAGCCTTGCCCCGGGCAGCAACCGGGAGGACACGCTCCTCCTCGAGATCGCCGCCCGGGACGACCGGCTTCTCCTGACCCGGGACCGCGAACTCGCCCGGCGGGGCGGGGCGCAGGCGGTCTACATCGAATCTGAAGCGCTCATGGATCAGGTCCGGCAGGTGGCCGACCGCGGGCTCATCGAGCCCGAGATCCGGATGTGCCGCTGTTCGCTCTGCAACACGTCCCTCCGGCCGGCCACCGCGCGGGAGATCCGGGAGGCACGCTACGCCCCACGGTCGGCCCGGGGGAAGGGGTTCTCGTGGTGCCCGATCTGCCGGAAACTCTACTGGATGGGTTCGCACGGCGACCGCCTTGAGCAGCGTCTGAAGAAGATGCGCCCCCCCTCCTGACCCCCGGCGTATGCAGAAGGTGCCGGTGGGTTTTTCCACAAATTTGATACCGGCCCCGGGAGCGGGAAGTTGTCCTCACGGCAGCATGACGGCTGCAAGGTGCTCCATCAGGCGGAACGGGTCCGACGCAACGACGGGTGTCCCCGCGTAAAGTTCCATCCCCCCGATATCCGAGGTCCGGGAATACAGGTCTCCCCGGTCCACCACCCATGCGACATAGTGACCCTTCCCTCCGAGCGGCGGCATATACACCGCCGCATTGTAACTCTGCACCCCTATGTTGTGGTAACACTCAAGTACTTTTGCGAGCGCAGGGGCGAGATCGCGCGGCGACTCCGCGAGGATCACAACTTCGTGCTCTTTTCTCGGGGTGAGGTGCGCCATGACCCGGGCGGCCCCGTAGACAAGCCCGAGACCGACGGCAGTGTGAACCGTAAAGAGGTCGTCGTAGTATTCGCTCCCGTATCGGCACCGGTACTCCTCCCTGATCCTCTCGATCCGTTCCAGAGCGGCATACGGACGGTGGGTGAGCAGGACCTGGGCATGGTTGTGCACGACGCTCGCCCCTGCACGCCATAGGAGGTTCCAGATGAGAAGGGGGTAGACCGCACGGGGGTCTATCCTGTGCGCGTCCTGGCACCACCGGATGGCCACGCTGATCATATCGGCTATCTGCGGTTCTGCCGTGATGTAGGGATTGTTCTCTTTCGCGATGATGACGGCATGGAGGTAATCGTACTTGGCGATGTTGCTTGCTGTGATCCAGTGGTCGCCGTCGATCCTCCCGAACGTATCGGCGGGCGTCTCTTCGAGGGGGTTTGCGAACGGCCCCTCCCCGGCAAGCACCTGCAGGTCCCGTGTCTCTTCGGTGCGTGGCGTCAGGACCGGACGGCGTGCCCGGACCGAATTGAAGAGCGTGCTCTCGCCGGTCTGGTCGTTGGTCACCCTGACGATCTGCTGGGTCTCGATATCGCCGTACTTCTCCTGCACCCATGTTTTCATTGCGTCGGGGAAGACCAGGTGTCCCGGTTCGACGTACCAGGAGTAGATCCGGGAGACAAGCACTTCCATATCCGGCGCGAGTTCCTGTATGATGCCCGGTAATCTGGTAATATCAAGTTGAGCCATAGAAATCCGGTATGCCGATCCTGTACCGATAAATATTCGCATCGGCCGGAGCAGGCTGGAAAAGAACCGGGAGCAGGCCGGGTGGGTGTCAGGCGCAGCCATGGGGTATCTCGGGGACGGAATGGAAGGTTTATTGGCCGCAAATAGAAAATATATTTGAATTTGCCGCGTTGTGGCTGAACAGAGGGCTACGGTACGCAGGCTATGGGTAATGGGACATGGCTTTATTTGATAAATTTCTGACGCATATCGAGCGGTTACGGTCGGAGAAGGATTGTCCCGACCTGATCGGGGCACTGGATAGCGAAGATCCCGATTACCGTGCCGCTGCGGCGCAGGCTCTCTGTAAGTCCGGCGCCTCCGCCGTCCCCGATCTCCTTGACGCGCTGGAGAATGCCGGTCCTGCATCACGGGCGCGGATGGCAGAGGCCCTCGCATCGACCGGCGCTTCTTCCGCCCCGCTGCTCCTCGCCCTGATTACCCGGGCAAGCCCCGCCCTGCGGGTATCCATCGGCCGTGCAATCGCAGGAACGCCGTGCGACTCAATGTTTGAGGTCCTCCTGCCCGCACTGCACCATGAGCAGCCGGCCATGCGGTGCGCCGCGGTGTTCGTCCTTCGCGGGATGGGCAGGAAGGCAATCCCGCACCTCGCGGCGGCGCTCCGTGACAAAGACCGTTCGGTCCGGAAGGAGGCGGCAGGTGCGCTCGCCGCACTGCGGTGGACGCCCGACAATCCACTTGAAAAGGTGCAGTTCTACTTCCTCCTGGAAGATTGGGCGGAGCTTGCAAAACTTCAGGGAGCGGCCGTCCCGACCCTCCTCAAGGCCCTCGGCAGCAAGGAGACCCGAATACGGTGCGAGTCCGCACGGACGCTCGGGAAGATCCGTGATCCCCGGGCTATTCCGGGACTGATTGCGGCGGTGGAGGACCCGGAGATGGACGTCCGCATACGCGCCGTTGAGGCGCTCGGGGAGATAGGCGACGACCGGGCGAAACCCCCGCTGGTTGAAGCCCTCCACGATCCCCATCATCAGGTGAGGATGGAGGCGGCCTGGGCGCTCGACCGGCTGGACTGGATTCCGCAAAGCGACATCGAGAGGGCGGATTACCTGATTGCAAGAGAGCAATGGAACGAACTTGTCCGGATGGGGAGACCGGCTATCCCGCCGCTCATCCAGGCTCTGGAGGTCGAGTATTCGGGTGTCCGCACCGGTGCGAGCGAAGCGTTGCGACACCTGGGACAGCCGGCATTCGACGCCCTGAACGCGGCAATGCGGGCGAAAAGCCCTCGACTTCGTGAAGAAGCCCGGAGTGCGCTGGAGTACATCCGGTTGCGCCAGGAGGAAAATTCCCGGATGCGGCCGATCCCGGAAGACCTGTCTGAATACGACAGGGAACTGGAAGAGGCGCTTGCCGCCCGGAAACGGATTGAGGAGCAGTTGGGTCCGATGGCCCGGGCGCACAACCGGCCGCCCCGCAATAGACCCAGACCGCCGGTACAGGAAGAAGCGGTGCAACCCGTTGCCGATGAGAAGGCCGCCGGACCGGAACCCGCCGCCCGGCAGCCCGTCGATGCCGTCGACCTTGATACACTCCTGGAGGAGAGCCGAAGGGCCGAGGAGACGTGGACCGGAGTGAAGGCCAGGATTCGCCAGCGAAAACGGGTTTCTCTCGATGAGATCGTTCCGGCCGGCGATGAGGAGCAGGCGGCCGAAGAAGAGGAGGATGCCGGGAATGATGCTCCTGCCCCCGAAGCATCGGACGCGGCGGTTATGCCCGACCCGGTTCTTCCCGCCGCACCATCGAAGGACGCCCTCGACCCGGTTCCGGAGAGAGCGGCGCTCGAGCGGTACCTCAACGCCCTACAGAGCGATGATGAGGAGATCCGGGCGACGGCTGTTGCGGCGTTGCGCAGTTTCGGGAAGCCGGCGGTTGCGTTTCTGATCCTGGCACTCGCCGACCCGCATCCCGGCGTTCGGATCGCCGCCGCGGAAGGGCTTGGCGAGCTCGGCGATGAAGACGGCGTCGATCCGCTGGTCCGACTCACCGGTGACCCCGAGCGGGACGTCCGCATTGCCGCTGCCGGCGCACTCGGAGGGATCGGGGATTTACGTGCAGTCGGCCCGCTGATTCGTCTGTTTAGCGACGGATACCCCCTGGTCCGGGCCGCTGCTGCTGCAGCTGTTGCGGCGTTCGGCCGGGATGCACTTGAGCCGCTCGCGGCGGCTCTCTCCGACCCGTTGCCGACGGTCCGGCTGACGGCGGCGAGAGCCCTCGGGACCGTCGGAGACCCCCGGGCGATACCGCTCCTTATCGGACACCTGGATGATCCTGCCCGTGAGGTCGGCGTGGTTGCGGCCCGGACCCTCGGGGGGTTCGGGCGCCCTGCCGTCGAACCGCTCTCACTGGTGTTGAGGGAGGGAGGACGGGAGAGACGCCTTGCGGCGGTCGATGCGCTGGCAGGGATCGACTCCGTTCAGGCAAAAGAGGCGTTACAGTACGCCCTGGGCGATGAGGATAATGAGGTCCGGAGTAAAGCCGCCGCTGTGCTTCTGAGGCGGCGGCGCGCGGCGGACGTCCGGCCGGACATCCCCGGCGACCCGTCCCGGCAGGAGGTTAAACCGCTCATTATTGCGCTCAAGAGCAAGTCTCAGGAAGTGCAGGTCTCTGCCGCCACCCGGCTTATCGGGATGGGGCGCCCTGCCGCCGAGGGGCTCATCCTGGCGCTCAAGGACGAGGACCCGGAGTTACGGGCCGCAGCCGCCGGGGTCCTCGGCGAGATGCGGGAGGCGGCGGGCGAGCCGCTCATGAATGCCTTAAACGACACGGACCGGTTCGTCAGGCTCGTTGCTGCCCAGAATCTCGGTAATATCGGAGATAAACAGGCCACCGAAGTCCTGATCGCCTCCCTGCAACGGGAACCCGACCCTGCCGTCCGGGCGGCCGTGGCGGAGGCGCTGGGCTATCTGGGAAGCAGGCAGGCGATAGAGCCGCTGGCCCTGGCACTGCGGGACAGGGACGAGTTTGTCAAGGTTGCCGCTGCCCGGTCGCTCGGTTACATCGGGGACAACCATGCCATTGAGCCGCTTGTCCAGGCGCTCAGCGACGTGGACGACCGGGTCCGGTATGCCGCTCTCGAGGCCCTGAAGGACCCCGGCGGTGGGGTGCAGGGCCGCCTGGTCAGGGCGCTCCGGTCCGGGGACGGAAAGTTTCGTGCCGGGGTTGCCGAAGCACTGGACGCAGGCGGCTGGAAGCCGGAGACCGGCGAAGAAAAGGCGCTTTACCTCATGGCCCTGGACCGGTGGGCCGAGGTGGAACGGGTCGGCCCCGATGCGCTGCCGGTACTTGCCGGGGCGCTCTCCGACCCGTCGATAGAGGTGCGGGCAGGCGCCGTCAGGGTTATTGCCCGGATCGGGGGGGAAGGCGCCGTCGCCCCCCTCATTCTGGCGCTCCGGGACGATACCCCCGTGGTCAGGATGTGGGCAGAACGGGGCCTGATTGATATCGGCGATGCAGCGGCCCCCGCACTCCTCCTCGCGGTCCGCGAGGCGCAGCCGGAGGCGCGCGCGGGGTTGCAGCGGGTCCTCGATGCAATTCGCGCGAAAGGACCGTAAGAAGAGTCCCTAGGACATCCGCCCGGCTGCCTTCCAGTAGTCGTACTCATGGTGCCAGCGATCCTTGTTCGCCGTGATCAGGGCTCGCATACGCTCGAGCATCATGGCGTGGAGTCTCTCCTGCTCCGGGTAGGTCTCCTTATTCGCAATGGCTTCGGCAAGTCTCCTGCCGAGTTCGTAGGCCCTCCCTTCCGCAGGCACGATCGTCTCCGGGTCTCCCCCGAGGACCACACCGACACCTCCCACAGTGTTCGCGCCCAGGGTCTGGAGAACGCCGTTGAGGTACGACACGACCTCATCCGCTCCGGACCCGCCTGCCGTGGCGACGGAGCACCCGTACTTCCCGATGAACATCTGGCAGTGGATGGCATCGGCCATCCGGTCGAAGAGGGTCTTTGTCTGGGCGGTGACGGAGTTGATGTAGTTGGGCGAGCCGAGAACGATGCCGTCGCTTTCGAGCATCGTCTGGTAGAGCCCGGAAAAATCGTCGTCCTTGATACATTCCCCTCGTTCGCAGCAGACCAGGCACCCGTTGCAGTACTCGATCTGGAGTTTGCAGACATCAACGATCTCAACATCGGCTCCGGCGCTCGCGGCTCCGTCGGCGACCGCCCGGACCAGCCGGAGCGTCTGGCTCCGCAAGCCGCGGGGACTTCCGTTGATAGCAACTATTTTCATCTTTTCTCCTCATTCCGAATGTTTGATGGGGTTGTTTCGATCCTATCATGTGTATTACGGGATGTCGTGTGCGACAGTGATCTCGGCGTGGTACTGCCGGTCGCAGTCGCCGGGGAGCGGCTCAACGGTGAAGATCTTCTTCTCGCCCGCCTGGAACCGGGGGGCGAAGCGGGTCTCCGTCGACCGGATCATGCCGTTTTCGTCGTCAATGAGCATGAACCGGATGACGACGTTTCTTCCGGGAGCATCGCCGGTGTTGGTCACCGTTCCCGTCGCAACCCAGTAACAGGACGTGTCGGTACGGAAATGCTTCTCCAGCGCGGTGATGGCGGCTGAGAACGACGGCTCTGGCCCGGCAGGCGAGTAGGTGGCATGAGCGGTCTGTGTTCCCTCCGGCGTCGGGGTGGGCGCTTCGGGTCCCGGGGGTGCCTCCGTACAACCTGCCACGGCAGCAGTGCCGGCAAGAGAGGCGAAGAGCAGAAGGCTCACGAGGATCTTTTTCGCAACGGACGTATCCTGCATGCTGATTCATCGTCCCGGAGGCTATATAACGGATATGGAAATGTATCCGGGACCCCCGACCCGCCCACCCGGACAGGGACTGGGGAAACGATTTATAGGCATTAAGAATAAGTGGCCGGCTGGAACCTGGAGGAGTGCTGATGAGCGAGAACGCCGCAAAAACCCTCGGGACGGTGAAGGTCTGCAACGCCGTGACCGGCAAGGTGGAAGAGGTCGAGAGAGTCGTCAAATCGGACGAGGAGTGGCGGCGCCAGCTGACGCCGGAGCAGTTCTCTGTCGCCCGGAAGGAGGGCACGGAGCCGGCGTTCACCGGGGAGTACTGGAACTCTACAGAGGACGGGCTGTACGTCTGCGTCTGCTGCGGCAACCACCTCTTCTCCTCAACGACAAAGTTCGAATCGGGCACAGGCTGGCCGAGTTTCTGGAAACCAGTATCGGACCTGAACATAAAGACAGAGCCCGACACCCGGTTCTCCATGGTCCGGACCGGGGTGCTCTGCAGCCGATGCGACGCCCACCTCGGGCATGTCTTTGACGACGGGCCGCCCCCGACCTCTATGCGCTACTGCATGAATTCGGCATCGCTCCGGTTCGTGCGGCGGGAGGCCCTCTCACGGCAGGGGTGAGAAGCCTGCCGTGAGGGGTCATGGCGTCCCGCCGAGGCGCCAGACCGGGCTGTCTTTACCGATCTTCGCCTGGAGGTAGGCGCGGGCCGGGTCCAGGTCCTCCGGGACCTCGAAGAAGAGGTATCCCGTCACGGTCTCGCCCCGATCGAGAGCGACCCTGGAGTATGACCCCCCCTGGTTGGTCGGGCCGGGCGATGCAAGCGGACGATAGGTCTCGGCGGCGTAGTGAAGGGTAAAAGCGCTCTCCGGCGGCGTCTGGAAGCGGGTGTTGGTGCCGTCTCCCCGATGACCGAGGTGCGTCGCCTTGACAGCGACCATGAGGTAGACCTTTCCCGGCTCCGCAGCGTACTGCACCGGTTTCGTACCGGAGGTCTGGAACGCGTGCGACCAGGTTATCGGGCCGGCGATCAACGAGGCGGAGTTCTCCCGGCGGGCATCGTCGTAGCAGAACCGTTCACCGGGCTGGAGAGCGTCGGGAAACGCGGGAACGGGCTCCTCATCGAGGCTCATCGGGCCAGCGGCCGGGTTGTCTTCAGGGGAACGGCTGCAGTCCTGCAGGGCGTCGGAGAGGCGTTCGGTCCCGATAGCCAGGCGGTTCAGCGCATCGCCAGTCACGCTCCGGTTCACGGGGATGCCCCCGCAAAGCAGGGTGCCTGCTGCGGCGAACTCGTCGAGCGCAGCGATAAATTGTGAGCGCACAGGCTCGTTTTCGGGGGAGATCTCGAGATCGGCGGCCGCGGTGGAGAGGTTCTCCACGAGAGAAGAGAGTTCGCCCGCCCGGTCCCGGAGCGCCGCGTCGTCTCGTACATGTATGGCATGTATCTGCTCCACCGAGAGTCCCAGGAGCGGGATACCGGCCCTGGCTATAAGCGACTCCAGCCTCTCGTCGTCGCTCACCGGTTCGGCGAGGAGGTCCGCAACGTTCTCCGACCCCGCTTCGAAACCGGAGCCGTTCTCGGGAGCGCCGCTTTCCTCCGTCGATGAAGAAGGAGGGACCGCCGCGCATACCGCCGGGAAGAGAATCAGGGCGGCCATCATCGTCCCGATACAGCCGGCTATGATCAGTGCCGTCATACGGGGGTATCTCAGCGTCACAAGGAGGATATCGTGCCCGGAAAAGATATGGATTGCGATTACGGCGCCTCCGCGTCGGGGGAGCCGGTTCAGGGAGCCGATCCCAGCGTCCTTCCAAGCGCCCAGACGGGCGACGCGTCGCCGCCGAGGTCCACGCGGACAGAGCATTCGTCGAGCGGGAGCGCCGCCGGCACGTCGAAGACGATATATCCTGCCTTTTTCTCGTACCGGTTCAGCGTTGCCGCGGCGTAGGGTTCACCGAGAGACGTCCTGTCTGAGAGTTTTACCGGGGCGTAGGTCGTGTTGCGGTAATGGAGGGTGAAAGCCTGGAGGTCCGGCGTCCGCACGGTGTATACCCTGTTCTCTCCTCTATGGCCCAGGTTCGTGGCTTTCACCTCGACGAGCAGGAACATCCTTCCGGGCTCCGCCACGACCGCTTCTCCGCTCCCGTCGAGAAGGTGGTACATACCGGTGCCCACCGTCGATTCCAGCATCAGGGAGATGTCGTTTGCGCGAGACCGGTCTTCGTAGATATACCGTTGCAGGAGCGCCAGTTCTTTGCCGGGAGCGGCCGGCCGGGGCAGGGAGAGGTTGACCGCCGCAATCTCCCCCGGCGCCTCCAGCACGGGGTACTGCAGGCATCCGAATGCCTCCCGGAGACGGTTCGACCCCTGCCGGTTTGCTTCGAGGGCGGTATCCACCATTGTCCTGTTGAGGGGAGCATCTCCCTGCAGAGCCTCTCCGGCCGCTACGTACGAGCCGAGGGCAAGGGCGAACGAGTCGTTCAGGCCGCTCCGGTCGTCGGAAATACGAAGCGCCGAAGACTCCTTGAGAAGGTCCGCCGCGAACGTCCGGAGCGCCGCGGCACTCTCCTTTGCCGGTTTCTCATCCCAGGCCTGGAGGGCGTAGACGTTCTGCACCGAGAGGAGCATGAGCGATATGCTGTTCTCTTCCACCAGTCGGGCGAGTTCGTCGTCGTCGTACTCAGGGACAGGTGCCGGGGTGTTTTCGGTCTCGTTTTCGGTCTTGTTCTCGTCCGGGACCGCCGGTTCATCCGCTGTCCCCGGCACGGACCCGGGAGTGAGGTTCAGGGGGTGGCTGCTGGAAACCCGCTCCTCAATCCCGGCGAGGACGGCGGAGAGGTCCCGGACATCGGATGGCTGCCCGGAACCGGCCGAGACCGGGTCGGCGGCGTCGGGAGGCACCGGGGAGGGGGCAAAGAGGACGCCCGTAAAGACCACGAGGGCCAGTATCATTGCAACGGCATCTGAGGAGTCCACGAGGGTATAATCTTCTTTTCGTAACGCAAAAACCTTCCCTGAAGCCTGGTGCACCGAACGGGTCCCGGATGGACGCCGCGCGAGCGGCACGAAAGATTATCTTTCGACGGCACCGACCTCTGGACCTGTGACCGTTCAATCGTCTCCCTGGGACGAAGACTACCGGAGGCGGGGAAACCTCTGGGGAGGAGCGCCGGCGCCGCTCCCGGACCTTCCGGCCGGTGCCGCCGTCCTTGAGGTCGGCTGCGGAAACGGCAAGACTCTCGGGGCGCTTATCCGAAGATCCGCGCGCGTGGCCGCGATCGATCTTTCTCCCCGTGCCGTCGCCCTCGCCCGGCGGCACCCTGATGCGGCATCGGCCTCTTTCGCCGTCGCCGATGCCCGGTGCCTGCCGTTTTGCGCAGAAACGTTTGATGCGGTCTTCCTGGTCCACATCGCCGGTCACCTGCCCGGGCCGGGCCGTCGAGCCGTAGCAGCCGAGGTCTGCCGGGTGCTCGGGACCGGTGGGACGGCTTTCTTCCGGGGCTTTTCCGTTGAGGATATGCGCGCCGGGAAGGGAACGGAGACGGAGCCGCAGACGTTCCGGAGGGGCGATGGCATCCTCACCCACTACTTCACCGAGGATGAGGTGCGGGAACTCTTTGCACCGCTCGTCCCGGTCTCGATCCGGACGCACCGCTGGCGGATGCGGGTCAGGGGCCGGGACCTCCCCCGGGCCGAGATCGAGGGGTTCTTCCGGAAGGCGGAGTAGGTGGACCGGGAGGTTTTCATGCAGCGGGACGATCCTCGGTGGGTGTGGTTTGTGCCTGACGGGGCTGGAATCTGGAAGTTTCTCTCAACTGCAACTTTCAGGTTTGGATCTCAAATAGGGTGCAGATTCACACACATGCTGCTTGAACTTCAGCAGGAGCGGTCTTTACTACGGCATCGTTTCCTCGTTTGTACAAACCATACACGGATTTCTATCGAATATCGCCATGGGGGTGGGGATGGGGGAGGGGGTCTCCCCCTCCCCTGCAACCAAATCCTCCTGCTCGCATAACATGGGGTACACAGTGGGGATGGGGGGCGGAGAGCAGTTCAGCGACTGCG
>NZ_DANC01000024.1:0-52031 GCF_002499755.1 Methanoculleus sp. UBA291
ATGTTAGGTGCAATGGTCCACTACCGACATATGGGAACCAACGGTGCCGTTCGGCCCTGGATTTAAGGGTCGCAAGCGGCACTCTTCACGTATCCGTCCCCCATTCCTCCCGCGAATTCCCCTCATTTGGCGGCAAAGGTTGCCATCTTCTTCATGTATTTAGGACGCGCCCGTCAACGTTATCTGGATCACACATGGCCAGATTACCTGAAACAGAAGCGAAGAAGTTCGCGGAAGAGTTCGAACGGGCAACCCCAAAAGAAGTCCTGCATTGGGCGGGAGAGAAGTTCAAGGGAAAGATCGCTCTTGCCTCCAGTTTCGGCCTCGAAGACGTCGTTCTGATCGATCTCATCGCGAAATCCGGTGCCGATATCCGGGTCTTCACGATCGATACCGGAAGGCTTCATCAGGAGACCTACACGCTCATGGAAAGAATCGAAGAGAAGTATTCGATCCCGGTCGAGATCTTCTTTCCGGACACAGCGGCAGTCGAGGCCATGGTCAACGAGAAGGGAATTAACCTCTTCTATTCCAGCAGCGAGGCCCGTGTGGAATGCTGCCACGTCAGGAAAGTCGAACCGCTCCGGCGTGCTCTTGCGCCGCTCGACGCGTGGGTCACCGGGCTCCGCCGCGAGCAGGCGCCGACCCGTTCGGGTATCGCCAAAGTTGAGATCGACCACGTCAACGGCGGGCTTGTCAAGGTAAATCCCCTTGCCGACTGGACCGGCGATCAGATACTCGCGTACATCAAACAGAACGATGTTCCGTACAACCCGCTCCTTGACCAGGGGTATGTCAGCATCGGCTGCGCCGCCTGCACGAGACCCATCCGGAAAGGCGAAAACCCGCGGAAGGGCCGCTGGTGGTGGGAAGACGATGCCAAGAAAGAGTGCGGCCTCCACCTGAACTTCAGTAAGTAGATCGGACGAGGTGCGATATTTCATGACAGCCTTACCTTACGGCGGCACGCTCGTCAACCGCGTCCTTTCAGACGCTGCCCGGCGAGAGATCCTCGCCGGGATCGACGGCAGAAAGACCATCGCTGTTGATACGCAGGGCGCGCTCGACGCCGAGAAGATTGCGATCGGAGCGTTCTCCCCCCTCACCGGTTTCATGGGCGAAGCGGACTACTCAGGCGTCCTCGCCCGGTCCCGGCTGAAGAACGGTCTTACGTGGACCATCCCGATCATTCTTGCCCCGCGAATCGCCGAAAACCCGGGACTCGGCGATATCCATGTCGGCGACAGTCCGGTGCTCCTGTATCACGGAGAGCCGATCGCGGTGCTCCACGTTGAGGAAAAGTTCCCCTTCGACAAGACGGAGTTCGCCCGCCGGGTCTACGGGACGACGGAGGATGCACATCCCGATGTAAAGATACTCCGGAATGCCGGGGATACGATCTTTTCCGGTCCAATCGATCTCATCAACCGGGTCTCCGGCGCCGACGAACTCACCCCTGAAGAGACACGAGAGGAGTTCGACCGGCGCGGGTGGGAGACCGTCGTCGCGTTCCAGACCCGGAACCCCCCGCACGTGGCTCACGAGTACATCCAGCGCTGCGCCCTCGAACAGGTCGACGGCCTCTTCATCCACCCGGTCGTCGGCGAACTCAAAAAGGACGACTTCCCCGCCGAGGCCGTCATCGAGAGTTACCAGTATCTCGTCGATCACTACTATCCGAAGTCCCGGGTCTTCCTCGCGCCGCTCGCGATCTCGATGCGCTACGCGGGGCCCAGGGCGGCGGTCTTCCTCGCGATCATCCGAAAAAATTACGGATGCACGCACTTCATCGTCGGCAGGGACATCGCCGGCGTCGGAAACTACTACGATCCCTACGGCGCCCACGCGCTCTTCCGGAACCTCGATCTCGGTATTGAAGCGATGCTCTTCCGGGAGTCGTATTACTGCCGCAAGTGCCGGAGCATGGTAACGGAGAAGACCTGCGGCCACCCGGAGTCGGATCACTCCCGTGTCAGCATGACCCAGATCCGAAAGATGATCGTCGCCGGAGAGCAGCCCCCCATTGAGGTGATGCGCCCCGAGCTCGCGGACCTTCTCGTCAAGTACAGGCCGTACCTTGAAGCGGGCTTAAAGTGAGGCCGGGGACGTTTCGCTTCGCCCTCCCCCTCCCGCGAGTTAAATGCTTCTTCGGCGGAGATTGAGGAGATTATTGCCGGGAAATGTCTCTATAAATGATCTCCGCCGAAATGATACACCATGCACGGTCCTATGAACGGCACCGCCTGCCCTGCTCGTCTCTCTGCCGGGCGGGGGTCCTTCCGGATCGTTTCAGTCGGGTCACCCCGGATCTTCCGGATGGACCATCCCTGCAATTCACACGAGGGAATAAATCCATGAAAATTACCATTAATGGAAATGAAGAAGAGATAGCGTCTGAGATGACAGTCCGCGATCTGCTCGCGGCGTGTAACGTAGAGTCTCCCGATATGGTCTCCGTCGAGCACAATGGGACCATCCTCAATCGGTCCGAATTTCCAACGGTCGTCGTCCGGGAAGGCGACGTCATTGAGTTCCTCTATTTCGTGGGAGGCGGCTCGCTTTCATGAGTCCGGGTTTCTCGACACGGGCGATTCATGGTGCCGGCCCGGGGACCGAACCCCGTCGCGCCCTCCAGTTTCCCATCTACGCAGGGGTGGCACATGACTTCGAGTCCGCCGAGGCGATGGGGGCGACGTTCTCCGGCAGGAAGGCCGCGTTTGCGTACTCGCGGATCGCGAATCCCACCGTCGATGCCTTTGAGAAGAAGATGGCGTTACTCGAGGACGGACTCGGATCGGTTGCGGTCTCCTCGGGCATGGCGGCAATCTCGACCACGCTCCTCACCCTGCTCGCGGCAGGGGATAACATCGTCTCCTCCTCATCGCTCTTCGGGGGGACGTTCTCTCTCTTCCGAAACGTCCTCTCCCCGCTCGGTATCGAGACCCGGTTCGTGCCGATCGACGATCCGGATGCAATAGAAGCGGCTATCGATGGACAGACACGGGCGATCTTCCTTGAGACGATCTCCAATCCCCGCACGGTCGTCCCCGATTTTGCGGAGGTCTCCCGGATCGCACGAGCTCACAGACTTGTCCTGATCGCCGACAGCACCGCGACGACGCCGTATCTCTTCTCCGCGAAGCGACACGGAGCAGACATCGCCCTTCATTCGACGACGAAGTACATCTCCGGGGGAGCGACGAGCATGGGCGGGGCTATCGTCGACCTCGGTACCTTCGACTGGTCGGCGGTACCGGCCCTCGAAGGGTATCACCGGTTCCGTGAGATGGCGTTCATCGCCCGGCTGAGGAAGGAGGTGTACCGCGATACCGGGAGCTGCATGTCCCCCTACGACGCCTATCTTCAGAGCCTCGGCCTCGAGACGCTCGCCCTGCGCATGGAGCGCGTCTGCGAAAACGCCCGGGCTATAGCGGAGTTCCTGGCCGGAGAGGATGCGGTGAGATCGGTCGACTATCCGGGCCTCCCCTCCTCGCCGTATCATGATCTGGCGAACCGGCAGTTTGACGGGAGGTACGGGGGGGTCCTCGCGTTCTCGCTCCCCGACAAGGCCTCCTGCTTCCGGTTCCTGAACCGGCTCCGGCTCATGCGGCGGTCGTCGAACCTCGGCGACAACAAGTCTCTTGCGCTGCATTCGTCGACGACGATCTACGTGGAATTCACCGCAGAGGAGCAGAAGGCCATGGGCGTGGACGATACGATCATCCGGCTCTCGGTCGGGATCGAGGACCCGGACGACATCATTGCCGATCTCCGGCAGGCATTGGCCGGAATCTAAATTACAGGTGGACCATGAGAGAAGACCAGATCGAACGCTACAGCAGGAATATCATCTTAACCGAGATCGGCGGTAAGGGACAGGAGCGACTTTTAGATTCAAAAGTCCTGATTGTCGGTGCGGGGGGCCTTGGTTCTCCCGCTGCCCTCTATCTGGCAGCGGCCGGCGTCGGGACGATCGGGATTGCCGACGGCGACAGGGTCGACCTGACCAATCTTCAGCGGCAGATCATTCACTTCACGGATGACGTCGGCACAGGGAAAGCGGACTCTGCAAAGGCAAAGATTGCCCGGCTCAACCCGGACGTTGAAGTGCGGGTTCATCCCGAGATGATACGGGCGAAGAATGCGAGGAAGATCATCTCGGGCTACGATTTTGTCATCGACGGTACAGACAACTTTGCGGCCAAATTCCTCATCAACGACGCCTGTGTCCTCCAGAAGATACCGTTCTCTCACGCCGGCATCCTGAGGTTCAACGGGCAGATGATGACGGTCCGGCCTTATTCGAGCGCCTGTTACCGGTGCGTCTTTACCGCCCCGCCTCCCGCAGGCGCGGTCCCAAGCTGCGCAGAGGCAGGCGTGCTCGGCGCGATGGCCGGGACCATTGGAACCCTGCAGGCCGTCGAGACGCTGAAATATCTCCTCGGCGTCGGAGATCTGCTGACCGACCGGCTCCTGATCTTCGATGCCCTGCCCATGAGTTTCCGCGAGGTGAAGGTTAAACGGGACCCGTCCTGCCCGGTCTGCGGCGAGCACCCGACCATCACGTCGCTCATCGATTACGAACAGAAGATCTGCGGGTTGAAACGATGATCCTGCCGGCCGAAATCGTGGAGGAGATGTATGCTCACGCGGAGAAAGAAGCCCCGATCGAGGCCTGCGGCTACCTAGCCAGCTTTGGGGAGCGCGTCGTGCGCCGCTATGCGATGAGAAACATCGATCGGAGCGAGGAGCATTTTGCGTTCGACCCGGAGGAGCAGTTCTCGGTCCTGAAGACGGTGCGGAACGAGGGTCTGAGCATCGTTGGGGTCTATCACAGCCATCCTGCCTCGCCTGCGAGGCCCTCCGCCGAGGATATCCGGCTCGCGTACGACCCGACGGTCGTGTATGTGATAGTCTCGCTGCATGGCGGCGCGAGGTCTATTGGAGGGTTTCGCATCCGACAGGGAGCGGTCGAGGAGGAGCAGCTGACAATTATGGGGGAGAACCTATGACGGACAAAGTTTTCGATATCGCGGCTTTCAAGAAAGTCGGGATGATCCAGCAGAAACAGAAGGAATACTTCGCACTGCGCCTCCACGCTGTGGCCGGTGATTTTACCGCCGAACAGATGCAGAAGATCGCGGAGGTCGCAGTGAAGTACGGGACGGGCCAGATCCACTGCTCTACACGGCAGGGGATCGAGATCCACAACGTGCATCATACAAACCTTGAGGCCGCAAGGGCCGAACTGGAGTCGGTCGGCGTAGCGATGGGGGCCTGCGGCCCGAGAATCCGGATCGTCACCGGCTGCCCGGGGGCCCGGACGTGCCGGTGGGGGATCATCGATACGAAGGAGGTTGCTGCCCGGCTCGACCGCACCTGGTTCCGGGAGGAGACGCCTCACAAGTTCAAGATGGCCGTCACCGGCTGCCCGCACAACTGTGCGAAGGCGACCGAGAACGACATCGGGGTCATGGGCGGGATCGTTCCCGGGTGGATGGCGTCCTCGTGCACCGACTGCGGCCTCTGTGTGAACATCTGCCCGACGCACGCGATAGAGAAGGCCGGCGACGAATACGTGGTCGATCTTTCTCTGTGCATCAACTGCAGCATCTGCACATCGAGCTGCCCGGCGGGCGCATGGGTGGTCGTCTCAAGAGGGTATATCCTCTGGATCGGCGGTACCATGGGAAAGGTTCCCCGGCTCGCAACCCGGCTCGGCGGGCTGATCGAGTCAAAGGAGCGTCTCTATGAACTCGTGGGCAACGCTATCGATTACTACCGCAGAATGGGGCGGAAGAAGGAGCGTTTCGGGCACATGATCGATCGAATCGGTCCGGATGTCGTAAGTGAGGCGATCCTGAATGGGAGATGAGGTAAAAAAACGGGTGGACCTTGCAGGCGTCGTCTGCCCCATGAACTTTGTGAAGACAAAGCTCGCCCTTGAGGACCTTGAACCGGGCGATCTGCTGGAGGTCATCCTCGACGAGGGTTCGGCCATGCTGAATGTCCCCCGGAGCGTGAAGGAAGAGGGGCACCGGATCGTGAAGGTCGAGCCTCTTGGCGAGTCGTTCCGGGTCGTTATCGAGAAGGGCGGAAGGTAAGCCGGTTTGGGAGGTCTCCCTCCCGGCATCCCCTGAATCTCACGCCGGGGACCCGGTGGGTATAACCGCCGCCCTCGCTTGAGCGGATCGACTTTTAGTGAAGATGTTTATCTTGCGGGGGTGAAGGGGGCGGAGCGGGAAGCCCCCACCCTTCGTCATGTTCCCGGAGAGATTAGCAAAAACCATATATTATTATAAGGTTCAATATTGTTTGTATGCTCCACGCCTACAAGTATCGGATGTACCCTACTCGGACACAGATTCCGCTCCTCATGAGACACATCCATGCCTGTCGGTTTGTGTACAACCATTCTCTGGAGCAGAAGATCCGGGCATACGAGCAGGAAGGGCGTAAACTCTCCTGTTTTGACATGAACAATCATCTTCCCGCCCTCAAAGAAGAACACCCGTGGCTCAAGGAGATCAACTCCCAATCGCTTCAGAGCGCGAACAAGAACCTCGACAACGCGTTCACCCGGTTCTTCCGGAAGAAAAAGGGATTTCCAAAGTTCAAGTCAAAGAAGAATCCGGTACAGTCCTTTCAGGTGCCTCAGCATTACGCGGTGGATTTCGGGCGGCGTCGGATCAAACTCCCGAAGATCGGCGAGATCAAGACCGTTTTCCACCGGATCTTCACCGGGAAGATGAAGTACGTCACGGTCTCTGTGACTTCAACCGGGAAATGGTTTGTCAGCATTCTCGTTGATGATGGAGCAGCAACACCGGAACCCGTACCGTTTACGCTGGATACCACCCTTGGGATCGATGTCGGGTTAACGGACTTTGCAACCCTCTCGACTGGAGAGAAGGTTGAGAACCCTCGGCACTTGAAGAACTCCCTCCAGCGCCTGGAAGTGTTGCAGCGACGCGTCTCACGAAAAGTGAAAGGATCAAAGAACCGACAGAAAGCGATTCAAAAATTAGCCCGATGTCATGAGAAGGTTGCAAACCAGAGGAACGATTTCCTGCACAAACTCTCTAATCGAGTCGTGAGTGAGAATCAAGCCATAGCAGTGGAATCGTTAAACGTTGCTGGAATGCAGAAAAACCATAAATTGGCACAGAGTATTGGCGATGTATCGTGGAGTGCATTCTTTGCGATGCTGGATTACAAGTGCCGGAAGTACGGGAAGACCCTCCTCTCGATCGGGCGGTTTGACCCCTCCTCAAAAATATGCAGTAAATGTGGGTATCTCAAGCGGGATCTAATTCTCTCTGAGAGAGAATGGATCTGTCCCGACTGCGGCACTCATCACGACTGCGATATCAACGCAGCGATCAATATCAAGAAGTTCGCCCTGCAAGAACAGAACCTTGTCGGGGTAGCAGGTGCGGAACGCGCCGTCGAGCCTGTGGACTTGCCTCAGTAGAGGGAGGATGAAACAGGAAGCCCCGCCCAAAAGGCGCGGGTAATTCACTTTATTATCTTCTACGCCAAATGGAGTAGAGCAAGTTTTCTGAGAAGAAAACTTGTAAAGTGTATTCACCCGAAGGACTTGAGCATACCCCCGTAGTGTAGTGGTCAATCATGCAGGACTTTGGATCCGGCGACACCAGTTCGAATCTGGTCGGGGGTATAAGGACACGGAGTTTAAATCCCTTGCTGCGGCGCAACAATTCTCCTGGCGCGCGTTGTCCCCTTTCGGCACTATAAACACGATTTTTTGGGGAGTATCCCTCGCACCGTTATCAGCGAGATTGCCTTGCAACTCCCGTGAGGTCCACATATTTCTTAAGGCATCATCGCCCAGTTATGGTAATAATGGAAAGCGCCTTATCTATCGAGTTCCAGTTGAGCCTCCTCCTCTTCCTTGCGCTTGCAGGCTACCTTCTGGCATCCAGGATCAACCAATCGGCGACGATCGGCGCTATTCTCGTGGGAGTTCTGGTAGGACCGAGTGCGCTCGGCTGGATCACTTACACGGACTTTGTCGCGAGTCTGGCCCACATGGGAGCGATCATCCTCCTTTTCGCCATCGGGTTCGAGTTCGACATCAAGGACATCCTCAAGTTGCGCAACGGCGTCATCGCCTTCTTCGGCGTGGTCGTCCCGTGGATAGGTGGCTATGCCACTTCCGTTCTCTTCGGGTTTGACTTTGCAACTGCGGTCTTCGTCGGCGCGGCACTGACCGCGACGAGTACCGCCATCACCGCAAACGTCCTCAAGGAGATCGGCATGCTCCAGACCGATGCCGCGAAGGCGATCATCGGTGCCGCCGTCATCGACGATGTCCTCTCCTTGCTCGCGCTCTCCGTCTCCATGGACCTGGTGAGCGGGGGAGTTTCGGTGGAGGCGCTCGCCATAACGGTCGTTCAGGCTCTGGGCTTTGTCGTCGTCGCCGGCGGCATCGGGGTCCTCGGCGTGCGGAGACTCATCCAGCGGATGGACACATCGGTTCTGGCCCGGAAATTTCCCGGTTTTGTCTTCGTCTTTGCCCTGATGCTGGCGTTCCTCTACGCGATGCTCGCCGACATGGTGGGCTTATCGGGGATCGTCGGTGCATTCCTTGCCGGGGTCGCCTTCAGCGGCGTCGAGATCCGCCAGAGCAGGAGCGTCACAGAGGGCGCCGAGTATTTCCAGATTGTTTTTGCCTCGATCTTCTTCATATCGCTGGGTATTCTCGTCGATCTTCAGGCGCTCACATCCGAGATCGCTCTCTTCACGGCGGCGCTGACCGTGGTTGCCCTTGTCACCAAGATCATCGGGTGCGGTCTACCGGCCCGGGTGATGGGGATGTGCCGGGAAGATTCCCTCATCGTCGGGTTCGGGATGGCGGCGCGGGGAGAGGTGACGATGATCGTCGCGTTGATCGGCCTGAATTCCGGTTTCATCGACCAGGGGATCTTCGTGGCGTGTGTCGTGATGAGTCTGCTGACCACCCTCATAACCCCGATCATCTATCGGAGCTGGTTCTTCAAGGGTGCATACTGTAGTACCACTGAGTGATGCAGGTAGCCCTGCATTCTTTTCTCAAAATCTCTTATTCTTCTCTTCCCGGCCGGAAAAAAAGGTGGGGACGCGCCCCTCTGCCTCACCAGGCTTCCGGGAACGCCATGTTGGTGTAGATGTCCTCGAGGCGCGCTTTGTGGCCCCGCTCCATCGAGGCGAGGCTCTCGAAGAGCTCGATCTGCTCCGGGTCCACGCTGAGGCCTGCCAGCTGGGTGTACATCTGCATCGCGTCGAGCTCCTTCCTGATCGCGATGACGAGACCGTCGAGCGGCTTTAAGTCGGCCGAGAGCGGAGGAGCCTCCAGGATGTCGGCGACTTTGTAGTCCCGCTTCGTGTTGAACCCGAGTTCCCCGGGCTCTTTTGCGAGAAAGCCCTCGAGGGTCTTTCTGTGTTTGCTCTCCTCCCCGGCAAGTTCGTTGAAGAGGTTTTTCAGGTTCTCATCCCTGACCTTCTCTCTGACCGTCCGGTAGAAGGTGTACGCTTCAATCTCCCTGTCGATGGCGTTTGATATGATAGAACGATACTCTTCGGCATCCATGGTTCATGCACCGGTGGAGAGTAGCATTTGAGGCATTTAAAGATTGTTCGGGCCGGGTACCCGCGCAAGCACAGGGGCGGTATGCACGTGAGAACCTGCGGAAAAAAGTATCGGGATTCAGACCTGGATGCCTGCCCGGGCAAGGGCATTCTTAATGGAGGTGAGCTCTTTTTTGATCTCTTTGAATTCGTCGTCAAGATATTTCCCGGTATCTTTCCGGAGCGCTGCAATCTCTTCTTTCGTCTCAATACCAACCTGAAGCATCTGGTCCTGTTTATCCAGCATCCGGTCCTGTTTATCCAGCATCTGATCCTGTTTCTTCAAACTCAGTTCAGAGTTCTCCAGCGTTTGATGCATGATTGTGCCGGCATAATCTATCCGCTCAAATATCTCCTCCTGGATATCCCCGCGGATGATCTCAAAACTCGTGTACTCCCCGGTAGCCTCCTGCCATTTGATGGTGAATGACTTGACCGCAATAGGGTAGCGAATGATATTGATCGCGTTTGCGAGGGCGCGAAGGTCCTCTTCGCTTCCCTCCGCGACGATCTCGACCTTTCCGGTGTCGAGATTCTTTACATATCCGGTGATATCCTTTTCAAACGTCTCTTTGTAGACATGTTCCCGAAATCCAACCCTTTGCACGCGCCCCGCTGCAATGGCAGAAAACCGTTTCATCAGAATGAACTTAAGAACGGTCGACTTAAATAGTTTCCTCCGACTGCCCGGTGGCGGATCATGGGAGGAGATCGTGTTGTCGCGTCGCGAGACCCCCAGGGCGGCCCCGCGAAAAAAAGTTGGTTAGATGAACCGAGGCTTTTTGGAGAGGAGCCTCGGGGTGTAGAGCGGGCGGAAGGGCTTTCCGGTGGTCTCCATCTTCACCGCCTGGATGAGTTCGTCTTCGCTCATCGACTCTTTGTAGGGCTTCTTATTCTCCGAGAGTCTCCGAACGGTGACCGTGAGCCGGCCGGTCTCGGCCTCCTGGTCTCCGATCACCGCAACGTAGGGCACCCAGTCCATCCCGGCTTCGCGGACCTTCTTGTTCACGCTCTCGTCCCGGTCGTCGACGTCCGCCCGGAGGCCGGCGGCGTTCAGGCGGGTGCCGATCTCTTCGGCAAAGCAGACATGCCTTCCCGCCACCGGCACCAGCCTGACCTGGGTCGGGGCGAGCCAGGTCGGGAACGAGGGGACCTCCTCTGTAGCGGTGTTTTCGAGCATCGCGCAGATCACCCGCTCAAGCGAGCCCGTCGGCGAACAGTGGAGGATCGGGGGGTGGACCTCGGCGCCCTCCGGGGTGTAATACTTGATGTCGAACCGGTCCGCACTCTCGACGTCGATCTGGACCGTCGGGTTCTCGATGGGTCTCCCCTGTGCGTCGATCGCCGCAAGATCGACCTTTGCTATCCAGTAGTGGCTCCGCTCCGAGAGGAGCTCAATGAGCATCGGCACACCCGACTTTGCAACAATCTCCTTTACCCAGAGTTCGTACTGGTCGAAGAAGTCCCGGGTGCATCGGAAGGCTCCCACGAGCGGGGTTTCAAGGTCCACACCGCTCTGCCAGCCAATTGCGAGCTGTTCCTCAAAGCTCGCGAGCGCGTCGTCCACGTCGCGGCAGAGGGTGTGCATATCGGGCATCGTGAAGGCGCGGAGGCGCTTCAACCCGATAACTTCGCCCTTCTGCTCGTGCCGGAACGAGTAGGTTGAGAGTTCATAGAGCTTCATCGGGAGGGTGTTCGGCGAGATATGCATGTCGTGCATGGTGCAGAACATCCCGAAGCACGCCGCGAACCGGAGCATCATGTCGCGATTGCCGCTCCTGAACCGATATTGCCGCTCCCCGAACTTGGCGGCGTGTTCCGAGATCGCCTTATCGCCGAGGTCGTACATCACCGGGGTCTCCACGGGCATTCCGCCGTAATCGAGCACCCGCGCAAGGATGTAGTCGCTGAGGAGGTCCCGGATCAACTTGCCCCGGGGCATCCAGCGGAGGTTCCCGACGTCCGAACGCGGCTCGTAATCCACGAGTTCCTTCCCGCGCATCAGGTCCACGTGAACCGGCTCGCCTCCCTCCTGCCCCGGATGGCCGAGTTCTTTCCTGATCAGGGAGGCAAAACGCGTGTCCTCTTTCAGGTAGTCGTCCACGTTTTTGCGTTCCCCTTCGGGCGTGAGGACAAAGAACTCGTGCTCGATCTCTTTCTTTTCGGCGGCCGCTCCTTCACCGGGTACGATCGTCCGGGAGAGTTCCGAGAGCGGGTGGCCCTTGCAGGAGATCGAGAAGGCCTTGTACCAACCGAACGGTGCGCGCTTCACAACAAAGCCGCCCTTCCTCGCGAGGGCGTCCTCGATACCCCGGAGAGCGCTCACCGCCGCTTCCGGCGATGCAAGGTCGGCGGAGAGGTGGGCATAGGGGTAGATCATGATATTGGTAGTGCCGAGCTGCCCGGCGGTGGCGACAATCTCGTCTACCGCCTGCCTGACGGCATCCTCGATGTTCTCCTCGTCGACGGACTCAACCGCGCAGAAGACGGTGAGGGCCTCATCGAGAGCGTCTTTTGGGACGACGTTCTCTTCGGCGACCTTCGTCTTCTTCCGGGTCTCGTATTCGATATGATCAGAGTGGATTAGAAGAAGTCGCATTGCTATCCCCAGTTGAACCGTTTAATATCTGTTTTCCTGCTATATAGTGCATAATGCTCTTCGGGTGAGATCATGGAGCATCCCGCCCGTTTCCTCCCCGCCGGATGGGGCGGCGGGGTGCGGCTTTGTCCGATTGTCGGCGACGTGAATCACGCGCGGCGCGCGTTCTCATGGTAGCGGGAGAGGGTCGCCTGCTGCTGGTCCATGTACTTCGCGTCCTTCTTCATGTTGTACGGGCGCGCGGCACGGTCCGTGCGGTAGAATACCAGTTGTCCGATCGGCATCCCCGCGTAAACCCGCACCGGCCGGGCGTTCACGTTGCACATCTCGAGGGTGATCGTTCCTCGAAACCCTGCATCAATCCAGCCGCCCGTCTGGTGGAGTTCAATCCCGAGGCGCGCGATGCTGCTCTTCCCTTCGATGCTCGCCACGACATCGTCGGGGAGCTCGATCGTCTCCAGGGTCTCGGCGAGGAGAAATTGCCCGGGGCGAAGGACGATTGAGTCGGCCACCGTCTGCTCGGTGTTCGAGCAGACGCTCTCTTTTTCATAGGGGTCGATCACGGAGTCTCCCGGAACATACCAGACGAAGTGGGAACCGAGTCTGATATCGAGGGAATTGGGCTGGATCAGGCCGGGGTCGTAGGGATTCACCTTGATATACCCATGCCTGATGCGGTCTTCGATCTGCCAGTCGACAAGAATCATTCTTCTAGATCTCTCCCGCAAACTATTCTTTGTTTTCGAGATGCCACTCCGTCCGGCGCATCAGCCCGTGAAGCGTGCTCACCTCGCGGGTGGTCAGTTTCGTCCGGCCGAGCACCCGGTGAATGAGGATCATTGTGTTCTCCCGCTTGAAGTCCGGGTGATCGATCCGGTCGAGGAACGCATCGAGGTGCCGGTAGAGCGACTCCATCTCGGTGGGTCCCGCGAGGGGGTAGGTCCCACGGGGCAGGTTTGCAAGTTCGTAGCAGAGGATGCCCACTGCGTGAGAGAGGTTGAGGATCGGGTAGACCTCCGAGGTCGGGATGGTGCAGATGAGGTTTGCCCGTTTCAGTTCCTCGTTTGAAAGCCCCCAATTCTCCCGCCCGAAGAGGATCGCGACCGTTCCGTCTATGTCGGCGACGGTCTCCCTGACTTCCGTCGGGGTGTAGTAGGGCAGCCGCATCGGGGTGCAGACCGATTTGCTGACCTCGCCGGTCGTCGCGACCACGAAGTCGAACTCCCGGTAGACCTCGTCGACCGTCATCCAGCGGGCGTTGTCGAGGACGTCGCGGGCATGAGAAGCGCGCATGACCGCGTCGTCGCCGAGCGGACAGGGGTTGACCAGCACCAGCCGGGTGAATCCGAAGTTCTTCATAACCCGGGCGGTAAACCCGATATTCCCGTCGTAGAGGGGCTCGACCAGGACGATTGAGACTTCAGGCATATCTCACTGTATCGCTCGAACCGTCGCCCGGAGCACATCGATCCCTTCCTCGTAGACTGCATTTCCAATGACGATCGTGTCGGCGATGCGGCCCATCTCCGCCGCCTGCTCCGCCGAACGGATCCCGCCGCCGTAGTAGAGGGTAGCGTTCTCAACCGCATCGGCTGCCGCCTGCACAATTTTTGGGTCTCCGTAAGTCCCGCTGTACTCGATGTAGACGATCGGGAACCGGAAGTACCGATCCGCCACCTCCGCGAATGCGGCCACATCCTCCCCCGAGAGACTGCAGTCCGCCCCCGTCACCCGCCCGACGGCGGAGTTCGGGTTGAGGACGATGTAGGCCTCGGGCACCACCATCTCCCAGTCGATGCCGCTCGCGTGACGGAGCCAGGCGTGGTGTTTCCCGACGATCCAGCGGACGTCGTTTGCGTTCATCACGCTCGGCACAAAGAGGTGGTCGATCGCCCCGTTGAAGATGGCGCAGTCGGGGCTTGCCGGTTCCACCACAAGCGGCAGCCCGTAGGAGGAGACCTGGTCCAGGAGTTCGCAGAGGTTCTCCTGCGTCACGTTCAGGGTGCCCGAGAGCATCAGGGCATCGGTCCCGCTCGTTGCGATCTCCTCGATGACGTTCCGCGGGAGGTGTTTGTCGGGGTCCAGTTTCGTCACATGTGCCCAGGTCTTCCAGTTCGCGTGCATGGTGTCACTTCAGATGGCTGATGTAGTCGTGGAGTCTGGCCTTCGGGATGCCGGTGATGGAGGAGACCGCCTCCGCGTCGGCTTCACGGAGCGTCGCGGCGTTGTAGATGCCCGCAAGGTAGAGCCTCTCCACGGTCGCCTCCCCGATGCCCGGAATCGCCAGCAGTTCTTCCCGCCCGCGTTCGAGCGCTGCTTTGGTGACCTTTGCCGGGGTGGGGCGTCCGAGGTACCTGCAGACCATATCCACATGCTTATGTACGGTTTCCGGATTAATGGCGGTTTTGCTTGAGAGGTAGGGGATGGGGAGATAGCAGAAGTCATCGGGGCTCCCGACCTCTCCGGCCAGATACTTCTTCAGGCTGACCGCGGGAACTCCTGCTTCCCGGAGGGTGCGCTCGTTGCAGAGTGCGCGGGCCGCCTCGAGGAGTTCCGTTGCCGCCGCATCGCCGATGCCGGCCTTTTTCAGGACCGCAGGGTCCGCACGGGAGAGCGCGGAGATGTCGCCGATCCCCTGTTCGAGGAGATTTTTGTTGATCTTCGCGTGGCTCCGGCCTTTCCTCGGGGGGACGATCTTCCGGATGAACTTCCGGAGTTCCGATCGGCGCCGGAGGATATCCAGCGCGTCTTTTGCCTCCTCTATGAGTCGTCCGGCCTCATCGCTTCCGACACCGAGGGCGTCTGTGAGGTTGCCGGGCTGCATTCCCGCGATCTCGGAGACCGTGTAGATATGGCGCGCGTGCAGACGCTGCACGAGTTCGTCGGTCATCGAGGGCATCATCCGGAGCGCCTCGACGTTCGAGGCGATGTGGCTGCAGAGCGGACAGCCTATCGTCCACGGGGGGGAGCCTTTCCGGATCAGGCGGACGTGGGAGAGCCCGTGCTCCGGGCAGGTCTCCTCCGTCCGGATCGCCCGTCCCCAGATGCTGCCGGGCAGGCTGATGTTGAACCGGCACTCGGGGTAGCCGGTGCAGCCGATGAACTGGGAGGCGCCGAGGTGTCGGATCCGGAGGTCGCGGCCGCAGACGGGGCAGGGGCCGACGGTATGCTCCTCGGCGGTCTGCTCCATGATCTCCTCGCCGATCTCCTTCTCGTGCTCCTCGAGTTTGTCAAAGACCCGGTGGAGCATCTCGCGGGACTCGTTGACGACGTCTTTATGGGAGCGCTGCTTCTGCTTGATGAGTTGCATGTGCTCTTCAAGCGTCCGGGTCATCTCGGGCTCCGTGATCGTCTCCGCGTGGTTGTCGAGCGCTTCCGTGACGGCTCTGCCGACGAGCGTCGGGCGGAGGGGGTTCCCCTCCACGTAGCGGCGGGAGACGAGTTTGCCGATCACTTCGTGCCGGGTGCTCTTCGTGCCGAGGCCGAGTTCCTCCATCACCTGAATGAGCCGGCTCTGGGAGTAGCGCGCCGGCGGCTGAGTCTGTTTCTCCTCAAGGTTCACGCTTTTAATCGGCAGGCGTTCGCCCGGGGAGAACGCTGGAAGGATATTCTCCTTCGCCTCCGAGTAGGGGTAGACCCGGCGCCATCCGGCGGAGACGAGCCGTCCGCCCGTTGCCGTGTAGGGTTCGCCGGACGCATCGAAGAGGCATTTGGTGGTCGCCCACGTCGCGTCGGGGGAGAGGGTCGCGAGAAACCGCCGGACAACGAGTTCGTAGACCTTCCACCGGTCGGAGCCGAGGGCCTCGCGTGCGGCGGCGCCCGTGGGGTGGATCGGCGGGTGGTCGGTGCTCTCCTTCTTGCCGCGCGTCGGGACCGGACGCCGGTGCTGCTGTACCCAGGCGATATCCGCATCGAACGCCCCCCCCCTGAGCGCTTCAAGGATACCGTTCAGGTTCAGGGACTTCGGGTAGACCGTGTTGTCGGTTCTCGGGTAGGAGATGTAACCGTTCATGTAGAGGTCTTCGGCGATCCGCATCGCGTTCGCCGCCGAGAGGCCCAGGCGGCTTGCCGCGACGATGAAGGCCGTGGTGTCGAACGGCGTCGGCGCCCGGTCGGTCTTCTGCCCCTCTTTTACATCCGTGACCACGAGCGGCTCCTTTGTCCCTGCTTCGGCGGCGAGGGCCGCGTCGTGGTCGGTGAACCGCCCGGCGGTATGCCGCGCCTCCACCGGCACTCCGTCCTTCTCGGTCGCAAGCGAGAGCATCCAGTAAGTCTGGGGGACGAAGTTCTCGATCTCGCGCTCCCGGTCGACAATCATGGCAAGCGTCGGGCTCTGGACCCGGCCGACGGAGAGGATGTTCTTGCCGCCCCGCCGGGCCGCGAGGCTGATGAACCGGGTCAGCGACGCTCCCCACATCAGGTCGACCGTCTGGCGTGCCTCACCGGCAGCCGCAAGCGCGAAGTCGAGGTCGGCCGGGCTCTCGAAAGCCGACCGGATCTCCGCCGGGGTTATCGCGGAGAACCGGGCCCGGTTGATCCTGACCGTGGGGTTCACCGCACGGACGAGTTCGTAGGCCTCCTTTCCGATAAGTTCTCCTTCCGTATCGTAATCGGTGGCGATAGTAACGAGGTCCGCTTTCTTTGAGAGTTTCTGGATGAGGTTGACGATCTTCTTCTCGGTCGGCTTCTTGACGGTGCCTGCATCGATGAGGCTTCGCGGGGTGTGGACCTCGCTACGCCAGTTCGTGTAGCCGGGCTCGAAGTCGACCTCCACCACGTGCCCTTTGAGGCCCACCACCGTCTTTGTGTCGAAGGAATAGGTGGTTACGCTCCCTTCTTTGACCGCCCTCACCTTCTCGTTGCCGGCGAGGATCTGGGCAATCCGGTTTGCCGATATATTCTTCTCTGCGATGATCAGATGCATGGCAGATTTACACCCTGTCTGTATCGATACATTCGGATACGATCCGTCCGAGTTCCCGCGGGTCCGCCCTGCCCCGGGTCTCTTTCATCACCTGTCCCACGAGGTAGTTCAGGGCCCCTTTCTTGCCGGCCCGGTAGTCCTCCACCGCCTGCGGGTTTGCAGCGATCACCCCCTGCACGATGGGAGCGTATTCGCTCCCTGTGGCCTTGCCGAGCCCTTCGCGCTTCATGATTGCGACGGGGCTCTCGCAGGGGCTGCCTCGCGCGCAGGCATCCAGCATCTCTCTGAGCACCTGGACGCCGGCCGCATCAGTGATGGTCTCTGTCTTGAGAAGGCCGAGGAGTTCTCGTATATGGCCGGGCGGGACGGCGGCGATATCCATGTCGCGGTAATTGAGCTCCCCGAGGAGGGTGTCGGCCACCCAGGTGGCGGCGAGGACCGGGTCGATCTCGGCGACTTCTTCGTAGAAATCGGCGAGTTTCGGGTCTCCGGTCAGGGTCCGGGCGTGGTTGAGCGATATGCCGTACTCCGCCATGAACCGGTTTTTCCGGGCGACGGGCAACTCGGGGAGGTCGATTGCCGCCACCCAGTCTGCGACACGGAGCGGCCGGAGGTCCGGTTCCGGGAAGTAGCGGTAGTCGTGCTCCTCTTCCTTGCTGCGGGCGGAGGTGGTGATCCCGCGCCCCTCCATGAAGTGCCGGGTCTCTCGCGTCACTTTCTGCCCGCGCCGGAGCAGGTTCTTCTGCCGGGTCACCTCGAAGGTGAGGGCTTTCTCGACCCCTTTGTAGGAGGAGATGTTCTTGACTTCGACCCGTTCGGACCCTTCAAGGGAGATGTTTGCATCGACGCGGAGGGAGCCTTCCCGGTCGCCGTCGAAGACCCCGAGGTACTCGAGGACCGTGCGGAGTTTATTGAGGAACCGGCGGGCCTCCTGCGGAGACCGCATGTCCGGCTCGGTGACGATCTCAAGGAGCGGGATACCGGACCGGTTGTAGTCGACGAGCGAGTATTTCGATCCGCCTGTGACGTGGACGAGTCTCCCCGGGTCTTCTTCGAGGTGCACCCGGGTGATCCGGACGAGCTTCTCGTGCCCTTCGTCGTCCTCGATCTCGACGGTCCCCGCGACCGCGAGCGGCTTGTCGTACTGGGTGATCTGGTAGGCCTTCGGGAGGTCGGGGTAGAAGTAGTTCTTCCGGGCGAACTCCGATTCTTCCGGAACCTCCATATCGAGGGCTTTTGCCACCTTCAGGCCGTACTCGACCGCTTTTCTGTTCAGGCGGGGGAGCGCTCCGGGAAGCCCGAGACAGATCGGGCAGCAGTGGGTATTGGGCTCGTCGTCCCGGTAGTCCGTTGAGCACCCGCAGAAGAGCTTCGTTGCCGTCGCGAGCTGGACGTGGATCTCGAGTCCGATGATCGTCTTCATGCCCTCACCTCCTGCTCGTAGGCAAAGGCAGCGTCGACGACGCGCTCGTCCTCAAACGGCCTTCCCATCAACTGGAGACCCACGGGGAGACCGTCCACTCTGCCGCACGGGACCGATATAGCCGGGATTCCGGCGAGGTTCGCTGGCACGGTGAGGATGTCGGAGAGGTACATCGAGAGCGGGTCGGTCTTCTCGCCGAGGCGGAAGGCGACCGTCGGCATCGTCGGGCCGGCGACGATGTCTACTTTGCGGAAGGCCCGTTCAAAGTCCTGCTGGATGTTGCGGCGGGCCAGTTGCGCCTTCGCGTAGTACCTGCCAGCGTAGCCGGCCGAGAGGGCGAAGGTGCCGAGCATGATCCGGCGCCGGACCTCAGGCCCGAACAACTCCCGCCGGAGGTCCTGGTAGGCCTCGTGCCAGGATTTTCTGGTGTCGACCGCCGGACCGTAGCGAACGCCGTCGAACCGGGCGAGGTTCGAGGAGGCTTCGCTCGTGCAGATGACGTAGTAGGCCGCGAGCGCGTGGCGCATGCCGGGGATGCTGACCGGCACCGTGCCGGCCCCGAGGTCTTCGAGGACGCCGACGGCGTCCCGGACGGTCTTTGCGATGCGGGGGTCCACGCCTTCGCCGAAGTACTCCTCCGGCACCCCGACCCGGAGACCCGCGATCTCGGCTATGGGTCGGTGGTTGTAGGGTTTATCGAGCATCGTCGAGTCGTGGGGGTCGTAGTTCGCGATCACCGACATCAGTCTTGAAGCGTCCTCCACCGTCCGCGCCATCGGCCCGATCTGTTCGAGGGAGTTTGCATAGGCAATGAGGCCGTGGCGGGAGACCCGGCCGTAGGTGGGTTTGAGGCCCACGACCCCGCAGAATGCCGCGGGGCACCGGATCGAGCCGCCGGTATCGGTACCGAGCGCCATCGGGACGAGTCCTGCAGCGACCGCGGCGGCGCTCCCGCCGGACGACCCGCCGGGCACCCTTGTTTGGTCGACCGGGTTTCTGGTCGGGCCGAACGCGCTCGTCTCGGTGGTGGACCCCATGCCGAACTCGTCCATGTTGGTCTTGCCGACGATTGCGGCTCCGGCGTTCCGGAGGAGTCCCACGACGTGGGCGTCGTACGGCGGGACGTAGCCTTCGAGGATCCGGGACCCGCAGGTGGTCTCGATACCCGCCGTGGAGATGTTGTCCTTGACCGCGACGGCGACGCCGGCGAGCCTACCGTCGGAAAACGGTGCCTCGCGGCAGGTGGTGATGAATGCGTTGTACCGGTCGTCCGGCGAGAAGTCCAGGGTTCCCGCCACTTACATCACCCTCGGTGCTTTTATAAACCCGTTCTCGGTCGAGCCTGCGTTTACAAGGGCCGCATCCTGCGAGAGGCCCGGCCGGGGCTCGTCTTCCCGGAAGACGTTGGCGGTCCCGGCGGCCGGGGCGCTTTCGCCCTCTACGGTGTCGAGGACCTCAAAGTAGTCGAGGATCGCGTTGAACTGGGTGGTGAACTCCGGCACTTCGTCTTTCGATATGCCGATATCTGCAAGTTCTGCTATATGCTCAATATCGCTCTCAGTGATCATATTCCGCCCTACTGATCTCCGTTAAGTACCCTTGTACCGACTTTTTATAACCGTTCCTACGGGTGAGCCGTTGGATTGTCCGCCAGATTCCGCTCCCGTATTGCATCGCTTTCTTATCGGCCCGGGCGATTTCTGCAGGGATATGCCGTTCTGCAACCACCCGTAAGGGATGCTTTCTCACCCCTCCGCGCACCCTCTCGTCCGCCGGGATCACCCGTGCGGCGCGCACCACCCGGGTATCGAGGTAGGGCATCGAGAAATACACCCCGTGGAGCGCCGCCACCGCCTGGTCCCGCGCCCCCTGGCGTCCGAGGTCTGCAAAGTCCCGTTCGAGGTCCGCAGCGAGGTCGGGGGAGGAGAGGTAGCGGGCGTAGCCGCCGAAGAGTTCGTCGGCCCCCTGTCCGGCGAGGACGCGGGTATGTCCGTGCTCTCCCGCCCAGGCGGCGGCGAAGGCGAGGGTCGTTGCAATCGCTGCGTCTACCGGGTTCGTCGGGTCGGGGATGACCCGGACCACCTGCGCGAGTTTCTCCTCGATCTCTTCTTCGGTCGGGGTGACGATCTCGAGGTCAAGTTCCAGCGCTCGTGCGGCCTTTGTCGCCCATGCGATGTCGTGCGACCCCTCGATGCCCACCGTCACACAGGGGAGGCGGGCGAGGTGGGCGATCAGGCCCGAGTCCACGCCGCCGGAGAAGGCCACCACGCCCTCGTCGCTCCGGAGGTCGACCGCGGTGACAATTGCCTCCTCAAGCGTGCATGGCGGGGGATCGGGGAATATCCGGGCGGCCTCGCGCCCGCCGCAGTATATGGTTCCGGGGGGGACCGGGCCGGGCATGATGCCGAAGGCGTCGCGGGCGATGCAGTCGCCCCGGACGAGGAGGAACTCGCCGCCGCACCGGGAAAGAGACTGCGGCCCCTCTTCGAGCATCCGCTCCACGTCTGCTGGGGAGAGCCGCACCCCGTCACGTTCCATCCAGCCCTTCAGGTTCATGATAGACATATCTCGCAATCCGGCATGGTTGCCATGAGGCGACCGGGTACTGCGCCGCCTCAAAAAACGGATCACCGTCAATGTTTGCATCGGCCAACTATAAATATATGCACAATATTCTCTGTGAAATGTGCCCTATTTCGGGGATTTAGGCTGGATACGGCGTTACCCGGCGGAAACGGCGGCCCGGATCAGGCGCAGCGTCACCTCCGGGTGCGCTGCCCGATCCCGGCTGTTCTCGGGATGGATGTGTAATTGACGATATGGCTTAGATCGCGTTTCGCGGAAGGTGTCTGCAGGTCAGAATCCCCTCGGGCCTCTCTGCGCGTTCTTCCTCTCGCACCACACCACTCAGCTGAGAAGGGGTTTCTCGGTTTCAATCGTGTTCGTCGCGAGTTTCTTCTTGCGGACCACAATCATCGTCATTCCACTGTTTTTTACCCTTCGAGCGGCTCTGATGCCCAAAACGGATCTCACGCATTTGCCATACGATATGGGGTTAATTTCTCTCATGTATCAATTATATTAAATTATATAATTTTACAATCGATAAAAGTTAATATGTTTTTGTTACCAAGTACCGATATCCCAACCTACTGGGGTGTTTTCTGTCGTGCCGGAAAAAGTACGAGAGAAGGTGGAAGTTAAAATGAAATTAAAATTGCAGACAAGCCGGGATTCCGCGGTATCTCCCGTCATCGGGGTGATGCTGATGTTGGTGATCACCATCATCATCGCAGCGGTCGTCTCTGCGTTTGCCGGCGGACTGTTTGGGGGAAACAACAAGGAGACCCCGACTCTCGCCATGGACGTAAAGATCGTAAACTCGGGAAATGCCGCGGATAGCGGATTTTTCGCAACGGTTCTCAGTGTTAGCGAACCGACATCGACGAAACAGCTTAAGTTGACGACATCGTGGGTGGCGACGATGAATGCCAATTCCTCCTATGATTCGGGCACCGTACTCGGATCTACTCCGGATGGAAAGGCGTTCGCCGGAGGCAACACAACCGCGGGCAATGTGACAGCCACAGACGCTGTGCCTTACGGGTTCGGCCCGGGAGTGACCGGGGACGTTAATCTGACAACTTACACTGTTAACCAGTCCTTCGGCAACTTCACGCTCATGCCCGGCACCGGGCTGATCGCCGAACCTGCATCGACTTATTCAGGATATAGTCACATTTCCGGAAGCGACCTTGAGAAGGTCCTCGGGACCGGCTGGGAGCAGCTGCGCCCGGGAGACATCGTCACGGTCCGGGTCATCTACGCACCCACGGGGAAAGCGATCTTTCAGAAAGAAGTGACCGTTTCGGGAGGTTAAAATGTTAAAACGAAATGATACTGCAGTCTCTCCGGTGGTCGGCGTGATGCTGATGCTGGTCGTGACGATCATCATCGCCGCAATCGTATCGGCGTACGCCGGCGGAATTGCAAGCGAACAGAAAAAAGTCCCCCAGGCGATGATTTCCGGTACATACAGCATCTCCAACGGGTTCCAGATCGCTCATAACGGGGGGGACGGCCTTGCCCTGCACGATATGGTCTTCGTGGTCAGGAATGGCCCCATGTTCGGGCCGAATCTCGAGCGGAAGACTGCTCAGGTCCTGGATAAGACGCTGATCGCCGACCGCACGGGCCGGTCCCTCGACAACGGTGACGGGACGTCGGAAGTTACCTCGTTCAGGCCAGGAGATGTCCTGTACATCTCCGCCGAGAACGCGACCGGCAGCCGGCTCCAGCCCGGACTTGCGGATGCCGAGCACCTCTGGTTCAGCAACACCACTAATATCGGAAATGCGTTCTCCCTCGAGGTGAGCGATACCGGGGGGAACCTGATTTCGGTATCGGACGTGGTCATCTCACCATAACGGGAAGTCATGGATGCACAAAATTCGGATGATGAAGGAGGACAGAATATGAAATTGGAAAAGGAAACTGCAGTCTCCCCGGTGATCGGCGTGATGCTGATGCTGGTCGTGACGCTCATTATCGCGGCGGCCATCAGCGCGTTCGCGGGCGGGCTGATCGGGAACAACAACCAGGACGTACCGAAACTCGCTATGAACGTAAAGGTCGTGAATTCCGGATACTGGCAGTCGAGTTACTTCAAGGCGGAGGTAACGGGCGTGGACAAACCCATTGATACGCAGGACCTGAAGATCGTGACGTCCTGGTCAAAGACACTCATCAACGGAACCACGATCAACGGGGGGGCGACGATGGTTCCCGGTGAGACGAATTTCAACGTGACGTTCAACATGAATCCCTGGTCCAATTACGAAGAATGGAGATCCGTCTGTCCCCAGGGGTACGGCCCGGGGGTCGGATTGAACGGAACGGAAAGTGCAAATTTCTGGCCTTATGAGAGGAAGCCAGGTGGACCCGAGTATGTACGTGGGCCTGGACCTGGCTTGAAGGCTTCCATGGCTGAACTTGAAGTTGGAAATTTAACGAATTACTCCTGGTTTGGCAATTACCACCTCCAGGCGGGGACGATCATGTTTGCCCGGCCTTTCGGTGGAGACAAAGGGGGCCAGGGCACAGGACAATTGAGTTTTGACGTGGGTTACGGGATAACCCCTTCGGATGAAGGGAACACCGGCGGCGGTAGATATTACTATGCCTATGGTTATTCAGACAAGGGTCAGACTAAAGCCACCTTCAATGAGACCAGTGTCGACCAGATGGAGGCGGTCCTCGGGTCCGACTGGAACATGCTGCGGGTCGGGGATACCGTTAACGTGAAGGTGATCCACGTTCCGAGCGGGCAGGCCATCTGGCAGAAAGATATCGCTGTGGAGGGCTAACCGATGAAACCCATGAATGAATCGGCAGTTTCTCCGGTGATCGGCGTGATGCTGATGTTAGTCGTGACGATCATCATCGCGGCGGTCGTCAGCGCGTTCGCGGGGGGCCTGACGGGCACGGAGACCAAACCTCCCCAGGCAACCATCCAGGGAACATACGGCGTGTCTTCGGATATTCTCCAGCTGTACCATGCCGGGGGGGACGAACTGTCGACGCAAAGGATCATCCTCAAGTTACAACAGAACGACGACGACTTCGGAGGGTACCAGAGCCTTTTCACCCAGGAAGGTAGGGTTGGGGTAGGGCTGCACATCCTGAACAAATCCGAGATCAGAAATTCAAAGGGGGACCCCTGGCTTAATGCAACGACCGGTCAATCCACGGTCCCCGTATTCCGGCCGGGAGAGACGATGTCCTATAACGCAGAAATTAGCACACAGCTCGGCAGCGACGCCGTCGGGAAGTCCCTGTTCCTCGAAGTGGTCACAACCGACGGAACGCTGATCTCAAAGAGCAAGGTGATGATCGGCCCATAGGAGAGAGATCATCCTCAACAATTTTTAATTTCAGGAACGGTTTTCCTGGTAACCATTATCTTTTGAGTTAGCGTGATGCGAAGAACGAGAGAAGGATGAGGTTCAACACCGCTCAATTCCTTAACATTATTGTAAGATGAACGAAGCGTCCGATCCCTTCTGGAAGACCGCCGGGGATGCCCGGCAGTATGACGAGTTCACCAGAACGACGTTCGCCGTAATCTACCCGGTCATCGCCGGGCAGGTCCTGGAACGAACCGGGATTTCACGCGGCACCTGCCTTGACGTTGGGTCCGGGCCGGCCCCGCTCGCAATCGCCCTTGCCCTCCAATCGGATTTCCTGGTCACTGCCCTCGACATCTCGCCCGGGATGCAGTCGCTCGCTGCCCGGAATATCCGTGACCGGGGGCTTGAGGGCAGGGTTATCCCCGTGCTCGGCGATGTTCGCGCGATCCCTGCAGACGGGGAAACGTTCGACCTCGTGGTGAGCCGTGGTTCTTACCATTTCTGGGAGGATCTCCCCGGGGCGTTCCGGGAGATCTACCGGGTCATGAAACCCGGCGGCATGGCGTATATCGGCGGGGGATACGGCAGCCCGGAGGCCAGAGAGAGCGTCCTTGCTGGCCGGAAGGAGCGCGGGATCGTGGACGACCCGGACAACCCGTCCAGGCCGCGGTTCCGGAAGTTCCGGCCCGGGGAGATCGAAGATTCGATTGAAGCCGCCGGGATCGGGGATTACCGGATCATCAACGATGATTCCGGTTTCTGGATACTGTTCGGTAAATGATCCCGGTCGCTCCGGGGGATATTCCGCGCGAAGTTTTTCCCCGGGCTTACGCTGTAAAAACTGATTCTCAAACGAGACGTCCGATACCGGTCTACTGTTCTTCAAGGCACCCGACGTTGTACTTCCTCTGGTGCTTCCGGAGAGCCGTCTCCATATCCGGCGCGTTCATCACATCATATTCGAACCGTGCCGGGTCGCTGATGGCAACGGACATCGCAACATTGATCCCGTTCTCAAAGAGTACGTCCGGGATCAACTGCGCACTCGAGCCGTAAAGCGCACGGATTCTGGCATGTTTCGCGTACCCGACGACTTCTTCAAAGGTGCCGTTGACGAGCGTAGAACCGGTGATGATGGCAATATCAGCATCGTTAAGGACTTCTTTGTTTTCCCCGGCCGGGTGGACCATGATACCGGCCGGCCCGTACGTGATCATGTCGCCGACAATCGTTGTCCGGAATGTCTCCGGCGGCCTCTGGTCGGTGACGTGCAGTTCGCGGCACCTTCCCGCATAACTCTTCACCAGCCCGCCGTACCCGACGATGACCATCGTATCGTCGTTTTTTACCATGTCCTTGATATCGAGTCCCACAGAAAATCCCTTAGAGACGAGCATGTCATCGGTGACAAACGGCTGGGAGATTGCATTGAGCGCAGCAAGAGCAACGGAACGCCTGCCGATACGGGGATCGTCAAGGCCCGCGGATGCAACCTCGAAGAGGGGTCTCCCGACAAACGATCTCAAAAAATTCAGGTCCTGCATGGTTTCTTCGGTGCCATAGAGTGGGTTGTTGTCCACAAAACTCATGGCAACCCCAGAGCACCCGCCGGTCCCGATCACAGCATTCCAGCCCGGGTTGAGACCGAAGTTCCTCACCGTCGGTTCCGGCAGGTCGAGCCTCCGGTATTCGGCGAGGAGTTTTACGTACGCCTTTTCAAGAATTGTTGCGGAAGTATCGTGTATCATTGTCCTGATCTCTGAAGTCCCGGTTACCGGGAGTTACCTGCTTCGTGGAACATCGTACCAGGCGAAAATCTGGTGGGAAAAGGAAGGGTGATCCCATACCCGGATCACCTTCAGTCCGCCTCTGTATAATACGATCCCCGTGCGCAATTGCCGCACATGATCGTCTCTTCCGTCACGATCTCCTTGTCGTCCAGGATCATTTCGCCGCATCTGCTGCAGCGAGCCCGGTGCTTTGGGAGGCCGGGAAGGTCCCCGTCCGGGATCACGACCCTGACTTTCTGCACCCTGAAGAGATCGTCCTCCGGTGCGTCACGCAGAATTTTTCCTGCTTCTTTCATTGCTTCGGGACCGGATTTCTCTGTCCGCTTCTTCTCCAGGACCGAGACCCTGACGGCATCCTGTGTCGCGAGGTTGATGAACGTGGCGGCAAACTTGCCGTAAGGCAGGTATTTTAGAGTACGATGACCGAGTGAGCACCCCGTGATCGCCTGGATTGCATCCGCAATGCAGCGATCGATCTCTACGTACACGATAAGATCTCTGTTTCTTATCATCGGGTCCATGTGGAGCTCCCGCATCCCGATCATCGTCATCCGGGTCCCAAGTATGATCCCGGCGCACATATCGCCGTGGAACTCTTTTGCCCGTGCCAGAAGGAGATCGATGTCAGCCATCGTTTCTCCTGGCTCCTGTCATCCGTTCCAGCAACTTCATGGTGTATATATCTCGGGCGAGTAAACAAATAATTTTTGATATTCCAATAAAGTTAAATAAATATCCTTATTTGTCCGGGAGTGAAACCAATATTCAGTCCATTTCGCGCCCGACTGCTCATAGGCGAAGAACTGGACCCCCGAATCCATTGGGGTGACTGGAATGAACGAGGATATTGTACAAAACAATGAATTAGACGGAATGTCGGTGTACAAAGAAACTGTACAAAAGAGTGGATTAAGCAGAATAACAAAGTATTTCTCTTTGCGCGACTGGGGAGTGATCCTCCTTCTTGCGTTCCTCGCATTCGCGACGAGCAGTTACGGGCTTCCCCATATCCTTCCGGGAGGGACTGCTCCGGGGCTGGTCCATGGATTCTTAAAATTACCCGGCCCGGGAGCGGGTATCTTCATCAGCAGCGCCTTTGTCTGCCTCTGGTTCGTCTTTGGCCTGCTCGTGACCAGAAAATTCTGGACCGCGATCTCCATGGCCGTCCTGATCGTGGTCTTCCGGCTAGGAGCCGGACTGGTCACAGGGACCACACCGCGCTTAGACCTCCTGTTGATCGTCGTTGCGATTATCATCTCGTGTATCGGGCTTCTTCCCATCGAGAAAAAACCCTGGCAGAACATCTTCCCCCTGTTTATTGGAATCATGGGGGTCATTCCCCTCGTCCTGATGCTGACCGGGAACGCCAAGATGGGCGAGAGCGGAGCAGTTGCAACGGTTTTCCCCCTGGGGTATGCCGTGACCGGGATTCTCGCCCTCGCCCTCGCAGTCATCTGCTGGTTCTTCCCGATGAAGTACGTTGCCGGTGCAGGATTGGCTGAAATATTTTACATCGTCTATTGCTGGCTTTTCAACGGGAAAAGCGGTTTTGCGACCTGGGTCCCGGTACCGGCTGCAATCCCCGCCCTGCTCGCCTTTGCCCTGGTCTGCGGGGCAGTGATGGCGTTCCTGGCGTACTGTGTATACGTTCTTTTCCAGGCCTATCGGGGAGAAGGCCCGCTGGCACAGTTTAACCAATGAAGGCAGGAGGGATCAAATGACGCAACTGCTTTGGGATGTGCGCCAATGACCGGAAAAAAGGTGAAATCAACCGGATATTTCTCCTTCGGGGAACTGGGGTTCATCACTCTGCTCTCTGTACTTGCCGTTTTCAGCGGTACGTATGCGCCGGAGTATCTTCTGCCCGGCGGTAGCATTTCCGGGTTCGTCCACGGGTTCCTGATACTGCCCGGCCCGGGAGCGGGTGTGTTTGTCTTCGGGGGCATTCTGTGCTTCTGGCTTGTGCTCGGCCTTCTCCTCATTAAAAAAACGGGAACCGCGGTGGTTATGTCGCTGCTGATTGTCGCCATCGACCTCCTCATTGGAACGCAGGCTATCAGCATCCACGCAATCGACGTGATAGTACTCGTCGCTGTGATCATCGAGGTACTGATCAGGCTCCCCCTCAAGGACACTCCACTGAAATATGTGACCCCCGCGTTGCTGGCCGTGTTTGGTGCGACAACCCTGCTCCTTTTCCTTGCCGGACAGGCCAAGATGGGAGAGAACGGTGCGCCGGCTACCTCGTTTCCACTCGGTTACGTCGTTATCTCGCTCATTGCTCTCTGTTACGCAGTGATCTGCTACCGCCACCCGGCAAAGTATCTAACTGCATCCGCCATTGCCAACATGTACTACCTCCTTCACTTCTGGCTGTTCTGGGGCAGTTCATTCGCAGGAAGATTCCCTGTAACTCTGGATATCATTCCGGTACTGTTCTGCGTCGCCGCAGTCGGCGGAGTGCTATCTGCATCTGGTGCATATGCAATCGATCTTCTCGTGAAGGTATACAGCAAAACAGAGGATAGCCCGGTGCATGGTCAATGAGGAATATTTATCTTTTTGTAAAAGTTATGTATATTTATGAAACCAAGGGAGGTGAACTCGCGTGTGCATACCCGTAATTCTTCCTGAAGCGGCGATCGGCCTTGCGGCGGCCCACATCCTGGGTGTCGGACTGATTGCAGGAATCGTGGTGATAAACTCCAATGGTGTAAGGAGGGCAATGGGTGCTCTTCTGGGCATCGGGGAAGATCCAAGGACGGAGCCGGATATCGTCCATGCCACGAAGGCACCGTAAGATACAGTATGTCAGTTTATGACTATGCAGTACCTCCGATCCTGCAGCTGGAACCCACGACGGCCTGCAACCTTAATTGTCCGTTCTGTTTGCGCAGTTCCCTGAATCGATCGGAGGAATTCATCTCTTTTGAGGTGTTCCGAAAGATAATCGATGCCTCGAAGAGTCGGTTCCTAACACTCCATGGGTGGGGGGAGCCGCTCCTGCATGCAGATCTTCCTGAGATGATCTCCTACGCTTCCGGAAAGAAAATGTCTGTGAATTTTACTACGAATGCGACGTTGTTGCCCGGAAGAACAGACGAACTCCTGAACGCCGGACTTGATGCGATCGCTTTTAGTTTTCCCGATTCACACATGTTTAGGTCGATTATCGAGAAAAATGTCAGCGGATTTATTCGGGAGCGATCCGCCAGAAACCAGAAATCCCCGAAGACGTACCTGAACATTGCCCTTATAGAGGGTAATGCGGGTTGTATCGAGGAGGGGCTTGGTCTTGCCCGCGCGACCGGAGTTGATGCCGTGAACTTCGAACGCTCCTTTCCGTGGAATGACGGCCAGACGAAATCGGAAAAAGACCTTTTTGCCTATATTAAAACTGCCGCAAAAAAAACCGGGTGCAGGGTGACCTTGCCGGTGGTTCACTCCCGGCCCTGCCCCCTCTTCAGGCTAACCCTTTTTGTCAGATGGAACGGGGATGTTGCTCCTTGTTGCTACCGTGCCGATCTTTCGCTCGGGAATCTGTTGGTGGATAACCTGGCAACGATCCTGAAGAACAGGAGAGTATTTCAGAAAAAAATGAACCTTGACCCGGTATGCCGCACGTGCCGGGTGTAACGTTTGTTCCTGCATGCGGTGACGTACATCCGGATTAAAACTGTTCACTCCCCGGCGGCGGGGAGATGCCGGGCTTTACCGGAGAATGAGGTGCGGGGAACCGGCCCCTGCCCGCACTCTGCCACGCTTCACTGAGCCTGCATTTTCAGGGCTGTTCTTTCTGCAGGTTCTTCCTTATCTTTTTTGAAGCCATGACGGGACGCTTGCAACCTCAGCAGATCCTTCTACCCTGCAACGATCCTGGGATTCAGCAGGGAATATGCCTGTTCTAAAACGAAGTACTGGGAGAAGAGGTCTGACTCTTGTGGGGCGATAGACGGATTTTCACCGTCGGGATAGCCGGGTATGCGCACTCACCGGGCGGAGACGACGACCCGGACCCGGCGTAGCGTCACCCCGGGTACGTCGCCCTCGAAGGAGAGCATCGCTGTGCCCTCTTCAGAGGGGATGTAGTTGATATTGGTGTAGGTCTCGTTCATCTCCTGCAGCCTCCTGTTGCACTTCTCCAGCAGTGGTGCGTTCAGCGGGACCGGAAGAGTCGTGTTGATCGCGATCTCCAGCGTGGAATCGGCGAGGGTGATCGGTATCTCCTCTACCGACGCATCCAGAGAAAGCGTCGCCACACCGCTCCCGCTCGTGAAGGCGTGCTCCCCGGCTTCGAACGTCACGAGCGTTATCCGGACGGCGGTGCAGGCGCCCCCCCGTGTGCCCTCGGGCTCGATATCGATGAGCGAGGCGGCGAAACTCGAGTTCTCTGCTAACACCCTGCTGACTTCATCCATATCCGCGTACTCGAGCGGCGTCCGGAGCCCCCCCGCCCCGGTGACGTTGGTGTAGCCGTACTGCCAGGTATACCCCTGGTCGCGCCAGAAGTTGCCGTTCGGGGTGTAGGAGAAGTTCACAAGGCTGCAGTTGTAGGGAGGCTTCCCGTCCAGGGTCACGTTGGCAAGCGTGCCTCCCGGGTCCACCCGGAGCGTCCCCGCCGACCTGACCGGGTCGAGGCCCGTCTCGCCCCCGCCGAGGGGGATGCGTTTTGAGAGTTGCAGGTCCCGTTTGAGCGCCGCGGCGGTGGTCATGTCCGACCCGAACGCAAGGAACGACTCCTCGACCGCGTGCAGGTGCTCCACCTCCGCCTGCTGCTTGAACGAGGGAACGACGACGGCGTTGTAGGCCGAGAGGAACGTCACCAGGACGACGAGGAGGAGCATCGCCGCGACGACCGGTGCGACGGCGCGTTCGTCCATTCACTTCACCTCCCCGCTGAAGAGGACCGCGCGCGGCGTGACGAGGCGGACCTGCTTGTCGCCGTCCTGGTATGGCACGGTGATGCTGCTCCCGATATCGAAGACCTGCTTCTCCGGCGGCGAGAGGGTGAAATTGCCGAGGGGATACGTCCGGGTCGAGTTGGTGTCCGCGACGATGACCTCGAGGTCTTTCGCCTGGACCCAGTCGCCGCCCTTATGGTAGAGCGTGATGTTATTATCCGTCATGTTGGTGGTCATCATGACGGTGACCGTCGGCGCCCGCTCGGTGGGGAGGAAGTTCCCGAGCGATGCGGCGAAGACGGCGATGAGGAGGAGCACGAGGGAGATCATGAGCATCTCCCCGACGACTTCGGATACCGCTTCGTCCTTCATACCCCGCCCCCTCCGATGAAGACAATGAAGACCACGACCGTCGCGATGAGGAAGACGATGGTGTGCTTGAACCCGGACAGGATGCTGTTTGCGCTGAGCTGACCTGCCATGATGCCGGAACTTGCTCCGAGGACGATGGCGATGTGGAACATATCGGCCACGTTCCCGGCGATATCCAGGGAAACGTTGAACGCCGTGAAACTCGCCACGAACCGGGTGTTGAGTTCGAGGGCGGTGTAGAGGTAGACGCCGAAGGAGAGGTAGACGACGGCAACGTAGGTGAAGGCCGAGTTGAATCGCTCCCTCTTCATCTTGAGGTAGTGCTCGAAGTCGCTGATGGCGACCATAAGGGTCTCCCGCAGATGGTCGGTGATCTCGCTTGCCTTCACCACGAGCGAGATCGCACGTTTCACCGAGACAAGCCCGATCCGCTCCTCCATCCGGACGAGGGCGTTGCTGATGCTGACGCCCCGCCGGATCTCTTCGGAGGTGATCTGCAGTTCCGAGCTCAGGAGCCCGAGTTTTGTGTTTGCAATCCGGTGGATCGCCGACTGGAGCGTCATGCCGATGTCCTTCATGTCGGCAAGTTCGCGCAGGAACTCCGGCATCTGACGCTCGACGTTGTTGACGTACCACCGCCTCCCCTCGTAGGCGATCATGACGGGGAAGAGGGAGACACAGATGATGATGCAGACACCGACTTCCAGGGTGTATGCCGGGAACCACTCATCGAGGCGGCCGAGCAGGAGCAGAGCGGCGGCGACGGCGCCGCAGAGCATCGCGAGCACGAGGCTCCAGTCGTAGTTCGATATGTAATGGCGGAGCGGCCGTTTCAGCGCCTTTATCATCCTGAGGGCACGGTTCCGGCGCCGCACGGTCTGGAGCAGACGCTGGTCGACTTCCCCTCCCGGCTCCGGGACGTCGAGGCGCTCCCGGTCCCCGACCTCCCGCCGGCTGATCTGGAGGTTCTCCGCGGGGAGGAGGATATACAAGATCCCGATCATCACCATCGCCCCGATGGGGATGCCGAAGGTGATCAGCGGCATCCAGTTCCCGAGGTCCCCTTGACCGGCGAGGTTCTGAGAGAGGATCATGATCATGATGACGATCGGGCCGGCCACGAACGCCGTGACGTAGACTTCGGCCATGATCTCGATGGTCTGGAGCGCCATCTCCTGTTCGCGCTCCGCGACATCCCTGAAGAACCCTGAGCGTGCCGCAAGGAACTCGGTGATGTCTCCTCCGCTGTCGGAGAGGAGGGCGAGGTCGTTGAAAAAGTCGGCGAGGTTCGACGACGGGGTGGTGCGCTGGAGGTTCTTCATCGCCGTATTCAGGTCTTCTCCGAAGAACTCCACGTCGCGCACGATCATGCCGAACTCTTTTGAGACCTCTCCGAAGAGGTCCATCTCCTCGTAGACCTTCCGGATGACCTCGTAAAGGGTCATGGTGGTGGAGAGGGCTTCCATGTAGGTGATTGCATAGGGGAGGTCGAGGTCGATCTTCGTCTTCCTCCCCTGTGCGACGAGAATGGGGTAGCAGTAGAAGGCGCCGGAGATCCCTATCGTCAGGAGGAGGAAGAGGATGATCTTTGTGACGGCATCGGGAACGACGGAGAAGAGAAGGATTCTGTACCCTGCGTAGGTCAGGTAGGCGATGCCCGCGAGGTACACGGCTGCCGCACCGACGACGGCGAGGACGGTCCACCGCAGGTAATCGCGGTACGGGACGGGGATGTGCGCCATGCGCAGCGCCGTCCGGAGCTGGTTTCCGTCCGGCAGGAGCGTGTTACCCGAAGTTTGCATCTCTCTCTCCTCCAAATGCGGTTATCCGGCGGATCAGGCTGTCCACGTCGGTACATCCCTCTGTGCGCATCCGTGCGAGGAAGTCCGCGCGGCGCGCAAGTTCTTTCTCCAGTTCATCGTCGGACCATCCGCGGCTTCTGGCGATATCTTCGAGGACCCGCGACCTGCTTGCTTCCCGGCAGAACCGGTCGGTGTGGGGGTCCCAGCGGTAGAGGCAGTCGTGGACGATCTCCCTCCCCCGCTCGACCCGGATCTCGTGGAGCGAGTCGCAGCGTCTGGCGGTTCCGCCGTCCAGGTAGTGGAGGGACTGGATGACCATCAGGTCCAGTGCCCCGAGCATCGCGACCGGCACATTGATCGGGTCGCTCACCAGGCGGTTGATCGCCTCGTCGATGCTGCCGGCATGGAGGGTCGAGAACGTCGTATGCCCGGTGTTCATCGCCTGGAAGAGCGTCTGGGCCTCGCGGCCGCGGACCTCTCCGACGATGATGAACTCGGGACGCTGGCGGAGCGCCGCTTTGAGGAGGGCGAACATGTCGACGTCCCCTTTCGAGCCCCTGACGTTGATCTCGCGGGTCTGGGTCGGCAGCCAGTTCTCGTGCGGGAGCTGGATCTCGCGGGTGTCTTCGATGGAGACGATCTTTGCATGGTGCGGTATGAAGAACGAGATCGCGTTCATCGTCGAGGTCTTGCCGCTCGCCGTCCCGCCGACGACGATCATGCTCTTGCGGTTCTCGACGGCAAGCCAGATGCACGCGAGCACCTCAGGGCTGTAAGTCCCGTACTCGATGAGGGATACGGGAGTCATCGGGTCTTTGCGGAACTTCCGGACGGTGAACGAGCTCCCTCTGGTGGAGACGATGTCGGAGAACGTCAGCTGGATACGGGAGCCGTCGGGGAGCGATGCATCGACGAGCGGCGTCGTGAGCGAGATCTGACGATCTGCCTTCTGGGCGATCTTGAGAACGAACCGGTTCAGTTCGTCACCCACAAAACTGATGTTCGTCGGCATGCTCTCGTAGAGCCGGTGGTAGACGTAGACCGGGATGCCGGCGCCGTTGCAGCTGATGTCTTCGAGGTAGTCGTCGTGCATCAGGGGATCGATCCTGCCGAAACCCTGGAAGTTGCGTCTCAGGTAGTAGTAGAGAACCTTGATTCGGTCTTCGGTCAATCCGGATGCGAACCGCCGCAGGATCGGCACCACGTCGTCGTAAGCAAGGTCGATCTCGTTCTTTTCCCGGGGTGAGTCAAAGAGGAAGACGTCGCGTATGTAGTCGTTGGCCTCGTTGAGGAGGATGTACTCCGAAGGTTCCAGCGTGGGCTCGAAGACCTCGTATCTCAGGCCTGAACTTTTGTCCCTGGTGACGACGGCGTACGAGAACCCCGGGTCCAGCCAGTAGGTCTTGACCGTGCCGTTGCCGACGGCGGGGAGGGTCGGGCTGCCGGGGGCAGATGAGACGCACGTGTGGTCCCGCCGTATCCTGATGCGTGCAGCCAGTGTTTCAAGACTTTTGGGTATCCTGAACGGAGACCTCGTGGTTGAGGGGGTCTCGCCTTCCCCGTTCGTCTTACTTTTGTTCTGGCGCCGCAACACTTCAAGCCCCTGTCTATGTATTATAATTTACTTTACCTATTTGTTAATCATTTGTTTTCGTGTGGCCCCCGGTACCTTCTCCGGTGCGACGACAACGGCGGTTCGGTTCGCACGACTGCCGTGCAGGCATGCTCCCGACTAGAAGGATGCGTTTTCTGATCTTATTGATCAATTGTAATATTTATTATATAAACTATGCCTGATCGTAATACTTGTGCCGATTCATCGGAGAGCCTAAATGATGGGGTCCGGATGAGGTAGGGCCGTGCAGGTGATATCCTCTGCGGTGAATGCCGTTCTGCTGGTCACCGTGGGCGTCGTCGTCGCGAACATCCTCGCGGAGACGGGGATCTTTTCCCGGCTTTCGTCGTTCACCGGGCCGCTCTGTCGGGTCTCCGGCCTCTCCGACGCGTGCGTCCTCTCGATCGTCGCGATGGGGGTCAACGCCACGGCGGGAAAGTCGATGCTCGCCGAGTACTACCGCGACGGGAAGGTGGCGGAGCGGGAGGTGCTCCCGTTTCTCATCACAGGCGCGTTCCCGGTGGTGTTCGGGGAGTCGCTCTTCCGCGTCCAGCTCCCCACGGCCCTGGTCCTCCTCGGCCCGGTTGTCGGGGGGATCTACACCGGGCTGAACCTCTTCTCAAGCGGCATCCAGGCGCTTTTTGCTCTCCTCTACAGCCGCCGGTTCCTCGCGGGCCCTGGCCGCGCGCCGGTCCCGGTCTCTCCCGCATCCGCGGCCGCTCTTGCGCTCAACCGGGAGGTCGTGCTTGCCGGGTGCAGGAAGGCGGTCCCGACGCTCCGGCGGGTCGCCCCCATCACCTTGGCCGCGCTGATTGCTTTTGCCCTTCTCTCCGCAACGGGGGTCATGGACGGCGTCGCCGCTGCGTTCGATCCGCTCCTCCGGGCCGCCGGCCTCCCGGGAGAGAGCGCCGCGGCGCTCGTGGCCCAGTTCATCCACTTCTCGGCGGGGTATGCGATCGTTGCGTCCTTGCTCGGCGGCGGCATTCTCACGCTTGAGACGGCGCTTGTGACGCTTGTCCTCGGGAGCATGGTGGTCGTCACCCTGATCTACATCAAGTACTCCGTGCCGCTCTACCTCTCGCTCTTTGGCCGGTTCGGCGTCAGGGTCTCAATCGCCACCTACGCGGCGAGCATGGCCGCGAAGGTGGTCACGGTCGCGCTGGTGATGGTTGTGTTCTGAGGGGCCGGGTGCCGGGGGATGCTCGCGGGGTGTGCCGTCCTTCGTCGGAGAGCAGGGGTGCAAGAACGATCCCGGGAAACCCGGCAACTCGCATGCGAAAGGCGGTACCTATTTAGCGCTACATCGAACTCTTCTGTCTCATCAGCCTCACATAGCGACGGACGGTGTTTCTGAAGAAACCGGGAGGCCGCCCTTCAGGCGCGTCCGGCGTTCATCGGCCGTGAAGGCCAAAAAAGAGAAATGAGTGGTGCTTCGCCCCGATTACGGCTCGATCTTCACCTTGGTCTTGGCGAATACCTTCCCGTTCTGGTCCGAGAGCTCCACCCAGAAAGAGTTGCCCTGATTGGCCGTGCTGTTCAGACGATAAGCCGAACCCGCTCCGGGCTGCAGGAAAGAGTATTCATGGTACGGCGGCAGAATATAATGCCGCTCCCCGACCTTGAACGACTTCACGCCGGTGTAGCCCTCTGGCCGGAGCCAGTAACTTCCATTCAGAGGGCTTCCGGTCAGACCGGTAGTGTCCTTGTCGCTGATTGTTGACTTGTTCACCACCCAGACCATGTGTTCGGAGTTTCCGAACGAGTCCGACAGGCGGACCATCACCGTCGTACTGAAGGTGCTGATGTCGTCCGGGCCCTGGTTCTCGATCCACATGCCTCCGGTCTGGCTGTAGCCGGCATCGATCACCACGTTCGGGGCCTTATCGCTGGCCCCGGTGATCCCAGCAAAGGCGGAGACGACCGCGGCGATAATGATCGTCACGACGAGCATCAGCATCACGCCGACGACCGGCGAGACCGCTTCTTCATGTCTTTGCTTGCATGACATGACTTATCCCTCCTCCACCACGACGTCTTTGTCGAAGATCACTTTCTGGGACGGGACGTGGATGAGCTTGACGTTCACGACGCCCCCGGGCCGGAGCTCATACCAGTCCGGGCCAAGGATGGCCATCATGGCATCGACGCCGGACTCACCCGGCCCCAACCCATAACTCCCGGTCGAATACTGATATCTGGTGTCCGGAGAGACGCCGTATCCGCCCGTGCTCGTACCCCAACCGGCAGCCGTGTTATGCAGCCGTGTCCCGGCCATGAGGGTGTAGTTTCCGTAGTGCTGGTCAGTGTGATAATTCCCCGAATACGCGGTCTGGTTCACTCCGGGCCCGAACCCGAGCGGAGAGTTATAACTATAAGTTGAGTATGCAGTATTCGGTACTGTTGAGGGGCCCGTGACGACCGTCGACAACGAGGTTCCGTTGCTCCGGGTCCACGTCGTCACCAGTTTGAGGTCCTTCGTGGGAATCGGCTGGTCGGTGGCTACGCAGAGCAGGTCGAAGGTGCTCGTCCCCCAAGCCCCGGAGTTGGCGATCCGGGCCTCGAAGGAGGCTGCCGGCGCCTTCTCCTGGGTGCTCGCGAGCCCCCCGGCGAAACCCGAGACGACCGCGGCGATGATGATCGTCACGACGAGCATCAGCATCACGCCGATGACCGGCGAGACCGCTTCATCGTTCTTTTTTCTCACATTAGTCATTGTTTATCCCTCCCTCAACTCGTCGCCACCGTGAATTCCGGCACTGGAATCTGTCCGGAGCTGATGAGCTTCCTGCTGTTCTTGTCAATCAGGTCGTAGGTGAGCACGTCGCCCTGTTTGATCGGGAACGGGTAGGCTCCGCCCTGCTGGTGCCAGCTGATGTACTGACTCCCAGTCTTCGCGCCGTAATCGGCGTGGAGCACAAACCGGTCGCCAGGTGCGATGACGATATTCTCCCGGTCTGAGTACTTCTCGAGATACTTGTTCCAGTCTTTGCTCCATCCGGGGATCAGCGATTTATCTCCGATCGTCCCAAAGTTGCCCTGGGACGTGACCAGGTCCGGCCCATCCTGCGGCGTGAGCGCCCGCGAGATCAGCGAACTCACCTGCGGCTCGCTCAGTTTGCCGAGACGCAGTTCGACCATGTCGAGGTTGAGCGGGTCCCCGCCCTTGTGCTCGAAGGTCACGTAAATGTCGGCAGCGGCACCGGTTCCCTGGTCTGGCTGCGCAATGCCCTGACCAAATGTACTGGTTGCGTCGGTGTCAATGACGCCTTTCACGACGAATTCGGTGGGAACGACGGAGGCCTGGGGCGCCTTCTGGACGTCACCGGTCATGCCCCCGGCAAACGCGGAGACGACTGCGGCGATGATGATCGTCACGACGAGCATCAGCATCACGCCGATGACCGGCGAGACCGCTTCATCTTTGGTTAGTAGGTGTTTCATCCCTTTTCACCCCTGCAGCGTGATGGTCCTGTCCAGGATGTACTTCCCGCTCGGCACGTGGAGCAACTTGATCTCCAGCTTGCTGTTCGTCTGGACGCTCTCCGTCAATGCCGCGATTCCGGCATCATACGCCACATCATCCCTCGGATACGGATCGGCGATGAGACCGACGAAGTTCGCAGTATACCCGTTGTGGTAGGTCCGCGCGACATCCCCGGGTAACCAGACAGCCTCTCCGAACCAGGCAGGATTTGCCACCTCTTGACCGGTCTCATTGAATCCGACAATGGTCCAGTTGGAGGAGCCAGAGGGTATGGTGGCATTGTTCTCCGGGTTGCAGGGATACGCGTACTTCTGCGGGTCCGTCAGGTGCGGGCCGCGCGAGTAGAAGTACACACCGCCGGGACCCGTACCTCCGGCCGCCAGTGGCGACGTGGGCGTCTGCACATGCTTGATCACGGTCCCGTTCGGGAGCGTCAGGAAAGTGATGAACTGGCACTCCTTTGTGCGGATCGGGTCGCCCCCCTGGTGCTCGAACGAGATGTCAAAGTTATCGCCGACGTATCCGGTCTTCACCGCGATGCTTGCCTGCGGGGTCTTCTCCTGGGTGCCCGCGAGCTCCCCGGCGAAACCCGAGACAACCGCGGCGATAATGATGGTGACGACGAGCATCAGCATCACTCCTATCACCGGCGAAACGGCATCTTCGGCTACATGCTGTTCTTTCATGTTTTCAACTCCCTTCATTTTTTTTAAGATCTGGTAATACAGATCGATCGATCAATAACATTAAGTAGCATATTAATGTTGTTATTTAACAAAAGTTTCCGGAGTACTGCTCCGGGGAAGGGGGTGATCCAGAACCTCCTGTATCCGCTCCGGGATGTTCCGGTGCGGCAGTCGCCGAAAAGGGTTTACGCAGTACAGGCTGACGTCTCCCTCTCCAGGGGAGAAACCGGGTTCACATCACCGGGAATTTTCTAAAGGGGTCGTCCCTAAACACCTCTGCCGGGAGGGGGACACCCACTCAAAACTCTTCGAGTTTCTCCCGCTCCTGCCCTTCGGCCAGTCGTTCCTTGAAGACTTTTGATCTTCTCGAACTCCAGACCCGCACCTTCGGTACTCCTGCTCCGTTCCGTTAGAATGCCGCACCCTTCAGTCCATCGCCCTTCGCGCCTATCGGTGCTCCCGCTCACTGCATTCACGGCTTGAAACGCTTCGAGTTTCTCAAGTTCCCTTTGGTCGCTCTCCCCGGTCCCAGAGTCAAAGAACCCCGGTTTTCCCAGTATCCGTGTGTCCTCGGGAGCAAAGCTCAAGCACTGCTGGAAAATTTGTGCCTATATCGCCTCCCCTATGCCGTGATGGGCAGAACGTCTCGGCCGTCGATCTGCCAGCCTCACAGCGCCCCGGAGCCAAGGGTAATTTCCGAACATAGATAGGCAGGGACGTGTACGATATCAGTATGACCCCGTGCGCTTCAGGCACCGTGGGAGGAACATTCCATGGACCTTCATTCTGATAAATTCTTTCAGGAACGCCTCTCCGGGGAAGTAACTTTATGGCTCCCCACCGCCGTCGTCGTTGCCGCCGCTGTAGCCCAGGCAGGATTCGTTGGCCTCTTCATCTCTTCCATCAACCGGCTCATTCCTTACCAGGGTCTCCTGGACCCGGCCATGCCGGTGGTGCCGATCTCATGCCTCATCACCGAGTGCGTCATCTGGGTGCTTCTGGCCGCTTACTTCTGGATCTTTTCACCGGGACCTGCCGGAAGCCCCCGGCAGGGATTCTTCAGGAAGGCTCTCGCCGTCTCGGGGTACGGGAGGGTTCCGGTGGTTGCAGGCTACATCATCCTCTCGGTCCTCTTCGCAGTTGTCTGGCCTATGGCTGGGATCGCTCCTCCCTCCGGGGAAAAATACTCCGAGTACGTGGATGCCGAGGCCGATATGAGGGCGTACCTGGACCCGCAGAACTCATCTGAGATGCAGAAGGCTCACGAGTTGCTGCCGCATGTAATATCGCTGCAACGTGAGGCGCGGGAAGAGGCGCTCGCCGGCTACAATCAGGTCATCGATCAAGTGAAGCAGAGCACGATCATGATTGCGTTCTTTGCCGTTGCAAAAGGGCTGCTGGTAATCTTTATACTCTGGGGCGGGGCGATCATGGCGTTCGGCCTGAAGCAGGCCGCAGGGATCTCCATGAAGGCCGCGGCGATCCTGATGGCGGTTCCCGTGGGCCTGCAGATCCTGCTGCTCGTCATGAGCGGACAGATGCCGTAGAACCGAAAGGATCGAAAGTCGCGGTAGGAGGATCGACACGGTCCCTCGACGAGAGGAGGATAGTTGACTGCTCTCTTCTCTCCCCCATGGTCGCGGAGAGTATCTGCGGTCGCCGATAGTAATACTTATTATTTATTTTATAGTATATCGTATTCCTTTTTTGGGAATTCAGGAGTTTTGAATATGGCGGACAGGAGTAGGGGGTGGCAGGGGTTGCCGTGCAGGTGATCTCTTCCGCAATAAACGCCGTTTTGCTGGTCACCGTGGGCATTGTCGTCGCGAACATTCTCGCGGAGACAGGGGTCTTTTCCCGTCTTTCGTCGTTCACTGGGCCGCTCTGCAGGATCTCCGGCCTCTCCGACGCGTGCGTCCTCTCGATCGTCGCGATGGGGGTCAACGCCACGGCGGGAAAGTCGATGCTCGCCGAGTACTACCGCGACGGGATGGTGGCGGAGCGGGAGGTGATCCCGGTCCTCATCATGGGCGCGTTCCCGGTGGTGCTCGGGGAGTCGCTCTTCCGCGTCCAGCTCCCCACGGCCCTGGTCCTCCTCGGCCCGGTTGTCGGGGGGATCTACACCGGGCTGAACCTCTTCTCAAGCGGCATCCAGGCGCTTTTTGCTCTCCTCTACAGCCGCCGGTTCCTCGCGGGCCCTGGCCGCGCGCCGTCTTCCGTCCCGTCGCCAGCACCCGCGGCCGCTCTTGCGCTCAACCGCGGGGTCGTGCTTGCCGGGTGCAGGAAGGCGGTCCCGACGCTCCGTCGGGTCGTCCCCATCACCCTGGCCGCGCTGATTGCTTTTGCCCTTCTCTCCGCAACGGGGGTCATGGACGGCGTCGCCGCTGCGTTCGACCCGCTCCTCCGGGCCGCCGGCCTCCCGGGAGAGAGTGCTGCGGCGCTCGTGGCCCAGTTCATTCATTTCTCGGCAGGGTATGCGATCGTTGCGTCCCTGCTCGGCGGGGGTGTTCTCACGCTTGAGACGGCGCTTGTGACGCTCGTCCTCGGGAGCATGGTGGTCGTCACCCTGATCTACGTCAAGTACTCCGTGCCGCTCTACCTCTCGCTCTTCGGCCGGTTCGGCGTCAGGGTCTCAATCGCCACCTACGCGGCGAGCATGGCCGCGAAGGTGGTCACGGTCGCTCTGGTGTTTCTTCTGTTCTGAGAGGGAGCGGCGTCGGCATACCCCGGGTGACGGGAAGGGCCTTCCAGACCGTCCGGGATCTTGAAACCGCCCGTTGGCCGGCACGCACCCCTTCATGGAACCGTGCCGTGCCTTGAGAGCAGGGGGGCGGTTGATGAGGTCGTATGCAGACAAACTCACCCCGTCGTCCTCGTAGGTCCGGTTCGTGAGGTTCAAGCCCCGGTTGTACACGAACCGGCAGCACCCGAGTTGTTTGGCGATCAGGACTCCCTGATCGGCAGTTGGATACAACCGGTACCGGTAGGCCCCGCAAAACCATACGATAGAGGCGTGCGGGACCCCAAATAGGATTAATGTGAGCCATGCGGGGGGAAGTGAACCCGAAGAAGGGGCGCCGCTTCACGGAAGATGCGGAGTATCTTCCTGACAGGCACAACCCAAAGGGTTGTGCCGTGTCATCCCCACCCCTTAGGTGGGGTCTTCCCCGAGAGCCCCGCGGGATAACTACCAAAAAACTTTAATCCACGTGATCAATGATATGATCATGAAATATACGGTAGTGCTCGAACCACAGGAAGAGGGTGGGTTCACCGTCCAGTGCGTTGAGATCCCGGGGGCGATCAGCCAGGGCGAAACGCGGGAAGAAGCACTTGCCAACATCAAAGAAGCAATAGAACTCGTTCTTGACGTGCAGCGGGAAGAACTGTACCGGAAGAGATCAGTCGCCCGTCGCGAGATATCAACGGTCGACGTAGCTGATGTCACATAGGCTGCCGGTCATTTCCGGGGAAGAGATGGTAAAGTACCTTGCCCGGTATGGTTTCATCCCGCAGCGGCAGACCTCGTCCCATGTTGTCGTGCAGAAAGAATGGCGGGTCTTTTCCGTACCTCTGCACCGTGAGCTGAAGAAAGGCACCCTGATTGGTATCCTCAAGCAGGCCGGGATTGATAGGGAAGAATTCAGGCGTACCTTCAAGTGAGGGGTTGAATTGTGTTCAAAGCGACCCCTTCGGGTTCATGCGGTGCCGTTTGCGTAGATCCCATCAAACGGCCGAAATTCTTTTTGAAGCGAAGAAAAGAGGGTGCGGGGTCACTGCTTCCTGAGGTAGTACCATCCCGCCGCCAGGACCGCGGCCGCGATGAGCGCCCATGGGGCTTCGCCTTCCGTGGGCTGCTCCGAACCGGACGGCGTTTCACCGGGCACGGTACCGACCGGACCGGTGGTTGCCTCCGCCGGCGGTGCGGCAGTCCACATCAGGGCGAAGAGGCTGAAGTGCGCGACCTCTGCCGTCAGGGTTCGGGTTGCCGGGTCCACGGTTGCGTGGACCTCCTGCCACGCGCCTGTCCCGGGGTTGTACCACGACACCCTCAGGGTGGCGGGGTCGCCGATCCGGGCATCGTCAGACGGGCAAGCCCGAGAAAAAGGATGACAAGAATTGGGTTTCAGCAACGGCCAAAAAAAGGTATTCAGTCTCTCCTCACCAGGAAGAAGAGGAGTCCCAGCGCCAGGAGTGCCGTCCACACCGGGAGCGGGGTGGGCCGGGGCGTCGCCTGGGTCTCGTCGGCCGGTGGAGCCGTGGTTCCCGCGGTCTCCGTCCCGACCGGTGTCTCGGTCTCGCCGGGCTCCGGTGTCGGGGAACCGACACCGGGGGTCGTGCCGGCCGCTGTGATCGCAAAGAGACCGAACCCGTCGGTGTTCGCGATAAAGACTGCCTTGCCGTTCTCTTCGTCGAGCACCTCAACCGGGATCTCCTGCCACCGGGTACCGGTGTTCCGGAAGAGCGTGACATCTCCTGCGGTGCAACCGTGTTCCGCGAGCCAGGTGTTCGGCACGGCGAACCGGAACTGGATGCCGCTGAAATCCTCTACCGCTGCCTTATAGAGGGTCGCCTCGACATACTGGTAGACGGTGCCCGCCGGGAGTTCGGCGGTCCGTGGAAGCGAGCCCTTCGCCATGGTCACCATGACGTCGTTGACCGCGTTCTTCGCGGTCAGTGTGATCGCCGAGACGGCGGTCCTGTCCACCGTGAGGGTGACGCTCTCTCCGGGCTTGAGGGTGCTCGCCGCACTGACCGCCGTCGAGGAGCTGCCGCCGCCTCCGGATGCGGGGGACTGCGTTGTCTGCGGTACCGCCGAGACCACTGCCAACCCGAAGATTGAGAGGCCGTTTGATGATGCGGCTTCAAAGACCATGTTTCCACCGGCATCGGTGCCGACGAGCCTTGTTGCGAGGACTTCTTTCGTGCCGTCCTCGGCGGACCGGATGATCCGGATCGCGTCCACGCCGCCGTGGGCTTCGACCCACGCGGGGCTGACCGTCATCCGGATCGTGGCACCGGCGATGTCCTGGCCGTTCTCAAGGCTCGTTCTCAGGATGTTCATTGTGTAGGCGACGTCGCCGAGGTCCAGCCCGTCGGTGCTTGCGGCGAGCTGGAAGGCACTCCGGGCATCGGGGGAGACCTCCTGCGAGATGGTCGTCGTGAGGCCGGCTCCGTCGGGAAGGCCGGTCAGGTCCACCGATACGGAGGCGCTGACCGCGCCGACCGACCCGAGTTCCGTGACAACCGGCTGGGTATCGAGGTGGATGGCCGCTATCGTCCCGGAAATCGTGCCGTTTTCGACTGTGGGAGCATCTTCCGTTTCAATCGTCAGGGTGTAGGCCGCCTGCGGAATGGTAATGGTGTTCCCGCTTACCCTGGCGTCGGTTTCGGCGAGGTCGATGTCAACCTGCGTCTTGCCGCCGCTTGCCGGGGTCAGGGTGCATCCGGGGATATCAAGGGGCGTATCAACTGTCTGGTCGCCCTGTAGCAGGGTCACGGTTATGTAGTCCGTCTTCGCCGTGCTGTTGCTCCCGTCGGCATTCGTGACCGTCTGGGTGACCGTGTAGGTCCCTGCGGTCAGGTAGGCGTGGACCGGGTTCTGGTCGGGCGACGTCCCTCCGTCACCGAAGTCCCAGGCCCACGCGGTTGCGTTTCCTGTGGAGGCATCGGTGAACCGGACCACAAGCGGCGCATCGCCGCTCGTCACGTCGGCGCTGAAGTCGGCCACCGGCATCACCATGACCCTCTCGAGGTCGAGGTGGCAGGACACGGTCTCCCCCGCCGTGACGGTCAGGATCTCCTCTGCCGTCTGGTAGCCGTCCAGTTCCACGCGGACGGTGTGATCGCCGGGCGGGACGTTCGTCAGGGTGGCGTTCGTCATCTCACCGGTCTCGGTGCCGTCGAGGAAGATCCTGGCGCCGTCGGGAATCGAGGTGACGGCGATGCTCCCCGTCGGGGGGACAAGACCGAAGTGGACCGGTGCGGTCTCGCCGTGTTCGACCGTGACGTTTGCCGCCGCGTCCGCATACCCGGCTATCTTCACGGTGACGGTATGCTCTCCGGCGGGGATGTCGGTGAGGGTAGCGTCGGTCGTCCGGCCGGTCTCGATGCCGTCGATCCAGATCGTTGCGCCGGTAGGCGTCGAGGTGACGGCGATGCTCCCGGTGGCCTCGATGAGGGTGAGGTGGAGGGTGGCGGTCTCGTTCTCTGTGATGGTTACTCCGGCCACGGCGTCGACGTAGCCGCCCTTCTTGAGGGTGACGTTGTGATTGCCGACGCCGACCCCGTCGATGGTGGCGTTGGTGACCTCACCCATATCCTCCCCGTCGATGAAGATCGCGGCGCCGTCGGGCGTCGAGGTGACTTCAAGGCAGCCGATTCGGTCGGTCAGGGCGAGGTCGACCTCAGACATCTCGCCTTCGGCGACCGTGACCGGCGTCGAGGCGTTGGCGTAGCCGTCGAGTTTCAGGGTGACGACGTGGTCGCCGGCCGGGACGTTTGTCAGCGTGGTGTCGGTCACCTGCCCGGTGTCTTCCCCGTCGAGCCAGACCGCCGCACCGGCGGGGGTCGAGGTGACGAAGATGCTGCCGGGAGGAGCCGGGTACTCGAGGATCAGGATGGCGGTGGCGGCGTACATGTTGTCGCCGTTCGAGCCGGGATCGTAACTCTGGAGGCGTGCCTCGTTCGCGCCGTCCAGAACCGCATCGGTCACGTTGTAGGCGGAGAACCCGAGTTGCGGGCCTGTCTGGTAGTCTATCCAGAACCCGGGATACTCCCGGTCGTTGAAGAAGAACTTACTCTTTTCGGCGTCGCCGGCCGAGAAAAGGACGGCAATCGCCCGGGCGTTCAGGAGGTCGGTGGTATCGACGCTCGGGAAGGATGCATACGCCGTTGCTTCGTCGGACGTGGCTGCATAGGAGGCACGGGCATAGAGCATGTCAAACTCATCGTTGATCAGGATGGTCTTCTCGGTCTCCGAGGCGTCTTCGTACACGACGACGAGGTAGGCGCCGTAGAGACCGTAGTCGTTCCCTTCTTCGGGGATGAGGGTCATGCTGTTGCCGGCGGGATCGAATTGATCGGTTACGTCATAGACGTACAGCCCGTAGGGGTAGCTGTACGACCCGAAGTTCTTGACATCCCGGTAGGTCGCCGCGGGCGTGACCGTATTGCCGTTGAACGAGAGCGTGAATGCCGGATCGCCTCCCATCTTGTTGTAGGTGTAGCCCTGGTAGAGCCGGGCGCTCACGATCGTGGCGTTTTCGGGGATCGGGAGATCGGTAACGGTCCAGTTCCCGGTCCGCTCGGTCCACGACGCCCCGTTGTAGGCGGTGTCCCCGGCCGAGTAGACGACGCCATACCGCCCCGAGAAGGACGCCTGTGTCGTCAGATCGTCGCCGCCGGTCCAGCGTTTGCCGCGGTAGCCGTTGTCAACGACAGTGTTCTCGATGCTGAGCCTGTTGTTCTCCTCGTTCGATTCGGTCACGGCGTTCTCCGCATCGACGACGGCGGTGATCGTCACGATGTCACCCGCCTTGCGCACGGTCTCGTCGGTCCAGGTGACGGTGGTGTTGGCGCCGGCCGCAAGGCCGTCCGTGACGGTAACCGTGCCGGCTACGCCGCTGACGTTGAACTCAACGAAGAATGCGCCGGTGTCGCCGGTGCCGATGTTGGTGATCGTCGCCGTGTAGGTGTTGCCGGCGGCGGAGAAGACCTCGCCGTTGTTCGACGCGAGGGTGCTTACCGTGAGGTCGGGGACATCGCCGCCGGAGGGGGCGGTGACCGTGATGTAGTCGGTCTTCGTCTCGGTGTCGCTGCCGGCCGCGTTCGTGACCGTGAGGTTGACCGAGTAGGTACCGGCGGTGGCGTAGGTGTGGACGGGGTGCTGTTCCGCAGAAGTCGTGTTGTCCCCGAAGTCCCAGGCCCAGGAGGTCGGCGAACCGGTGGAGGTGTCGTTGAACTGGACCGCAAGCGGGGCCTCACCGGCGGTCACGTTCGCCGTGAAGTTCGCGGTCGGGACGGCGGTATCGTCGGCATACTCCACCACGAGGAAGGTCAGCCCGGCGACCATCGTCGGCGATTTCCAGGTTTCGTCTCCCTGGATCGCCGCCTCGTTCCCGGTCGCGTTCAGGTGCGTCGTCACCTCGCGCTCGTCCACGGCCACCTGCGAGTTGTCGGAGGCACCGACCGTCCGCGGGCCGAAGTTCCAGACCCCCGCCCCGACCTGTTCGCCGTTGAAGTAGAGGTTGCCCTCGCCGTCGTTGCCCCACGGGACGAACGTCGTCAGGTTCGCGCGGACGACGTCCTCCTTCTCGATGGTCATGCCGGAGAACGGCACGTACGCCGTTGCCTCGGTCATATTCGTGCCGTAGTTCTGTGGATCGGCGCCGAGGATATCGAACTCCTCATTGACGAAGATCTGCTTCCTGGCGGCGGAATCGTCCTCGTAGATCACGGCGAGGGTGAACCCGGCCGGCGAGATCTTGGCGCCGGCATCCGTTCGCGTGAAGAGCGCCGTGTTGTTGGCGCCGGCTTCGTAGAGATCGGTCACGTTGTAGGTTATCAGGCCGTAGACGTGATCGCCGTACATCCCGAAGTTCGATGCGTCGTGGTACCAATCCACGTAGGGAACCCGGACGCCGTTGAAGTCGATCGAGACGTTGTCGGGCGCCTGATTGGAGTTATCCCAGCAGTAGGGCACGTAGAGCCAGGCGTCGTGGACCGTCGCACCCGCCGGGAGTGAGAGGTTGCCTGCCGTCCAGGTCACGGTGTAATTCGTCCAGCCCCCCGTACCGAAACTCCCGGACATATACTGGCTGTCGCCGAAGGAGTGGACGATGTCGCCGCGGATGTCGTAGGTCCGCGCTGTGGTGACGTTGCTGCCGCCATCCCAGTACGTCTTGCCCTTATAGCCGTTGTAAAGAACACTCTTATCGGCGAACCCGAGTTTGAAGTTGTTGGTCTCGTCCGTCTCGGGGATGAGGTTGTCGGGGTCCACGGCGGCGGAGTACCTCACCGTGCCGCCCTGGAGGTCGCGGATCGTGGGGTCGAGAATGTTCGTCACGGCGATCTGTGACCCTGCCGGGATCGTCTCGATGGTGGTCGTGTTGACCGCGACGGTGCCGTTGGCGACGTCGCTTGCATACACGGCGACCACGACGTTGGTCGCGTCGTCCTCCCCGTTGTTCCCGATGTTCCGGACCACGACAGGGTTGGGTTCCCGCGCAAAGACCGCGGAGCCGAGTGCCGGGTTTACGACACCGGCGATGGTGAGATCGACCTGGGCGGCCGGACCGACCGTCACCTGTGCGGTCCCGTTCACGCCCTCCGCGGCGGCGGTGACGGTCGTCGTCCCCTCGGCGAGCGTGGTGAAGAACCCGGTCTCGTTCACCGTGCCGACGGTCTCGTTGCTGCTCGACCAGTCGAAGGAGACGCCGGAGATCTCGCTCCCGGCCGAATCCTTCGCGGTAGCGTTGAACTGTCGCGTCCCGCCGATCGCCAGGTTCACCGTTTCGGGAGATACCTCAATGGTTGTCAGGGCGGGTGTGGCGCCTGTGGTCACCATGGCCGACCCGTTCACGCCCTCCGCGGCGGCGGTAACGGTCGTCGTCCCCGCCGCAAGAGCGGTGAAGTATCCAGTCTGGTTCACCGTGCCGACGGTCTCGTTACTGCTCGACCAGTCGAACGTGACGTCGATCATCTCGATGCCGTCCTGGTCCTTCGCAGTGGCGGTGAACTGTTGCGTTCCGCCGACCGCCAGGTTCGTCATCGCAGGGGAAACCTCGATCACAGTCAGGACTGGCGCGACGCTCCCGGTGGAGTAGGTTACGTTCAGGTAGGGTCGTAGTGCGGAGTCGGAATACTCACGGCTTCTCAGCTGGGATCTCTGCTCCGTGAGGGGTGTGGATTCGTCAGGAAACACGAGCAGCCACCCGTAATTCGGGGTGCCCTGCACGTAAGCCTGTACGTCCTGCGTGACGTCCCAGCCGATCCAGACATTCGCTGTTGGACCAGGGTCGATTACGCTGGTTGGCTGCGTATTGTTGGAAGGCGCATTGTTCCATGTGACATCTGTCTCGGTCCACTCTCCGGTCACGCGGTATGCGGCGACCTCTCTGTCGCCCATCCTGCTGGATATATATCCGTGGAGTGTCGCCGACTCGATCGTTGCACCCTCGGGGATCGAGGAGAGGTCGAAGTGGATAAGGCTCCTGTAGAGTGCTCCAGTCGAAGTTCCCCAGGGATCGCCGGATTGTCGAATAAAAAGACTCGTGGAGGTACCATAGTTTGTCTCTCCAACCGCGCCACCCCATCGGATGTACGTGTCGGCGTCTGCCTGGTACGTCTCGGTGGTCGTCGCCGCCGCTACGGGTGCGGCGAGTGCTGTCATGCATAGCAGTGTGGCTATGCAAAGAATCAGAAATGTTCGTTGCATCGTTTTCAGCTCCTTTTGTGTTTCATCTTGCCCGGCAGCATCGGTATTCCGGCCCGGTGGCTGAGGGCGCTGATGGTCAAACAGGATGATCAAAAAATATTATTTAGTTGTATATAAAATCTGATCATTCATACCTGATCATAATATTTATTATAAATTTATTAGTTTAGGCACAAACTTTGGAGATTCGTGCCACTCAGGCGGGCAATCATGCCGGACCGGATGTTGCCGGAACGGGAGAGGCGGCGGTTCTCCGGGCTCCCGTGCCGGTCAAAAAACGTAGGTGTCGATCGTCGGCCGAGTGGCCGACGACCGGTTTTGCGTCGTTTACCCCTAATTGCGGGGTCGGCGTTGCGTCACGGCATCCTGCCGCGAAACTGCGCGCTTACTCCTCCTCCTCCACCGTCAGCAGGGCGAGCGGGATCTTGAAGTAGCCACTATAAGAGCCGGAATCGGTGGAGTTCCGGTCAAACGTCATGGAACTGTCTCCGCCGGTGATGTAGCTGGTGACGTCCCAACTCTGAGAACCTAGATATGGCCAAGTCGATGGACTGGCCCAGGGAAGGGCGTTGCTGTTAAAAGTGTAGTTCCCGTTGTAACTTGCCAGGTAGATGGCAGTGAGGTTTGCATTAATGGGAGATGTGATCCCGGATGTGCTGAAGTCGGTCTCCCCGATGTAAGAGTAACCGTTAGCATCGGCAACATATGAGTCGGTGTCGTGGCCCTGGTTCACCCAGTAGTAGATCTGGTCATAATCCCCGTCGTTGTACGCCACCACCAAGGTGATCATCTTCACCCTGCCGTCGAACGGCTGGCCGCCGTCCGGTCTGGCCGTGTGCACGCGCGCCGCGACATTTGATGAGGTGATCTGATCCTTCACGTCGTACCACATCAGGTGGTCGCTCGTCACCCGGGTGGAGTTGTTGATCCAGATTGTCCCGTCCTCGCCGCTGCCCTCCGGGAAGGTGTAACTCGTGTTCATGATCTCGGAGCCAAGTGTCACGTAACCCGACCCACCATCGAACTCCACGGTTGTGTTCAGAGGATAATTATTCCTCATGTTCCCAATGTAGGAGTCCACGTAGAGCCGCGCCCAGACAATATCGTCAGGATCGAATACTTCCTCAGGATCGAACGGCAAATTGAACTCCTTCTCGATCGGAGTCGGGTACGCAGATTCGAAATCCCCGTACATGTCGAACCAGAGGCCGCCGGATACTACTCCGGACGTTCCGTTCGCGGTGACAAGGGGGTCTCCTCCAATCCACGGGTCTGCCGATGCCGGCGCTGCCATCGCGAGCGCCACGATCAGTACCAGCATGCCCGTCAGCATACCTTGTCTGGTTGTTTTCATGTTTTTTCCATCTCCTCTTTGGTTTGTTTAGATTCCGGAGGGCCATCCCCCCGGCATGAGGGAGATCATTTTAGTACAATAAATACTTTTTTATTTAATATTTTATCTGATATTCTTCTAATTATGACTTAATTAGTAATTACAATCTGTAAATTGGTAATACCAATCGGTATCACCCGGTACCATTCTCAAAGGAGGTCGTGCCCGGCGCGGTCCAAAAGCAGCCGGGCGCGCGGGAACCCCGCCGTACCGCCCGGGAGCGCTCTCTCCTGCCCAACGGGATGCCGCCGCTCCCGGAAATCTCCATCGGGCCGCGAAGGCCCCTTCCGGATGCAGGAGAAAACCCGGTCGCCTGTATCTGGAAAAAACGTTTGTAAAAACACCGGATCGGAAGAGTGTGCGATCTACTGCGCCGGAACAGGCGACGGAACCCGTCCGGCGCAGGAGGATGGCCCTGTAAAACCCAATGAGGAGATGGTTGAATAAGGACAGGACCGTCTTTATTGTTCGTACCCGTACATTATCATCCTGTCGGAACGTCGCGCCGCAACCTCAAATTAAGGAGTCCCGGTACTCATCTCCTTCCCCCGTCGGGCAATCTTCATCATCTCCTCGCTCCCGGATACCATCAGGAGGAGGCGGAACCCGTATGAAAACTCAGGTCCGCCGGAGGAAGAAGAGCATCTTCGTTGACAGGCTGGAGGAGGCACTCCCGCTGCTCCGGGAGCGGTTCGGCGTGGCGAAGATCGGCATCTTCGGATCGACCGCCCCAGGCGTTGACCGGCCCGGGAGCGATGTGGATGTGCTGATCGAGTTTGCACCCGGACAGACGACGTTCCGAAACTCCATGGAACTCGCGTTCTACCTGGAGGCCCTCTTTTGCCGTCGGGTGGACCTCGTCACTGAACTGGGGCTCAACCGACACCTCCGGCCGTATATCGAGCAGGAAGTCGCCTGGTGTGAGGCGTGGCGATCTCTTTCTTCGGCACATCACGGACGAGATTGCATTTTTCCGTGAAGTCGGCAGGGAACTGACATATGAGAGAGGTCGTCCCCAAACACCTCAGCCGGGAGGGTGCATCCTCGAAGAACTTCGTTCTTCTC